>CAZMTW010000007.1:0-18870 GCA_964569285.1 uncultured Gammaproteobacteria bacterium | reverse complement strand
TCGGAGCAGAGCTCGTTACTGATGTCGATGATGAAGAACATACAACTGAAGATGCTGAAGTAGTGGCTCATGTGAAAGCTTGGGAAAGGTTGATGAAACTTTCAGCAGATGTGTTTGCAGTCAAGGGTGGCGCAGATGCTGTTTCGCTTGGGTATGAAGCTGACGACGATCTTAGTACATTGTATGGAGCAGCTACAGCTGATTTATTGAACTTAACTTTTTCGTCCGATGCATATGCATCTATTTTGAATAGAGGCCGTAGAGCGATATTTGGTGTGACAGTTGCAGCACAAAGAGATTTGTCGGGACTTCGACAAAAAATGAATGAACGGCAATGGGGTGATGATCGGTTACAGATGCCAGACGAAACAGAAACTGTATTGAATACATTAGAAGAGGCCGCGGAGAAATTGAAATTATGTTTTTCTAGCGGAACAATTGAAACACCAACAGGACCTCATGCAGAAATATATACTGCGGCTATTAGTTTATTAGCGCGGTCAGCGGCAACTGTCAGCGCAGGCGATATAGAGTGGGATACAGATTCTAAATATATAGTTGATACATTGGTGCAAATATTGAAGAGGCTCGTGGCGGTTGTTGATTTTCGATCTCAATCAGGTGTTGAAGGAACAGATGCTATACGAGAAGCTGCTGATAGGTTAGGTACTTTTGCTATGCAAACATTATTGCCAGCATTCGAGAGTGTTGTGCAAAGGATAATTGATAGTTCTGATTTTGGAATATTGAATGTGAATGATATTACAATAGATGATGTAGATGAACTTGATTTGGATATAGACGATGATGCAACAAGGGATGCTGATCTTTCTCTTGCTACAGCTGATCAAGCAGAGGCAGATAGAAGAGCAGCTGTCCTTATTGCTTCTGCGATAGATGAAAAACCTCCTATAAACGCGACGAATGCATCTATGCCAGCGGTATCGGATACAGCGCCTGTTGTAGCAACACCAAAACCAGAACGTCAATTCAAAAGTCCAGAGAAGTTTCACACATGGGCACAGTTGGCTCATGCATGGAAACCGGAAGCAGGACGACGGCTTGTATTTGTAGCAAGCAAGAATGAGGTCTGTCGTTTACTTCCTACGCCAAACCTTGAGACCCTGAGTGACACTGACAGTCTTCGACTTGTTCCTATTACGCGGGGAGTGCCATTTGATTATCCAATCGCAGAATTGATGAAATTTGATCGCGATGCGATTTTTCGTCCTGAGGAAACACGTCAACAAGCGCTCATTGATTTACTGAAAATGCACGACATTCAAAAAGAGCTCTCGCGTTTAATAAAAAAAATTGAAGACGATAAAAAGAAACCAGTACTTGCACCCATAGAATCTGTTGGTGGGTATACATCTGATATCAAGGTTCTTCGTGAACAACAAGCAGATGTTTCTGACTTATTAGAAAAATCGTATTACGAACCATTTTTTCTTGATCGATTGACATGGTTAAGAGATTCTATAGATTCGTTGACTGTATCTGCAATACATGTGTCTGAGGTTATCGATATACGTGCTTCGGGACAGGAAATTGAGTCGCGACCAACCATTAACGCTCTAATGACAGATCAAAAGCAATTGCGTGTTGTGGTAGAAGCTCGAATGAAAAGCAGTGATCAAGTGCCAGTGCAAACTATTGCACGATCTTTTAGAGAGCAATTAAAAAATATTAGAGCAAAAATTACTCAAGAGGAAAATATTGTGTATCCAGATGATGATTCAATGACTTCGGTACAGAAAGGAGCAATGAATATTGTTCTTTCACATTTCATCGCATTACAGTCGATGATTGAAGCATATACATGTATCGCATCTGAAGATATTGATCTTGACGGGGCAGACCATTATGCACAAGTGCAATTTGAACTCGCATCTTCTGTTGCACAGTATTTGGAATCGTATGGTACGAGTACAATATGGACACAGGTGGAGGCAATAGAAGCAGCGCGTAATCGTGATCCGCGGTCATTTGAAGCAGTTATGGATGCGAATGCAGTATTACCAGATGTGGATGCCTTTACAATGAGAGAAGCGCATGAAGACCCGGAGAGTGTCTATGCGGTTCATGAAGGATATGAGTTCCAAGATATTAATGGTGTGGTGTGCGCAGTAGAAGCAGAAGCACCGAATGGTTTAGTGCGCATGCGTATTGTAGATAGTACTGGCACGGCGCGTAGGATGGTACGCGCTCGACAAGTACTTGAAGATTATTTAAGAGATAATGGATTTAGTAAATCTAACTAACACGTATGGCTAAGAATAAACGAAATAGAGGTGGTGGTGCGGGTGGTAATCCTCCAGCGCCAACAGGCGGACCAAGACCACCAGGTGGTAATCCTCCAGCGCCAGCCGGATTTCGTCGACATGAACATCCTGAGCAGGCAGACATTGCGCGTATTCATGATAATGAATGGTTTCCTCGTGTACAATTAGAACGTGATCCAGAACGTCCAGGAGGATATCGTTTTAAAATAAAGGATGGTATCTATGTTCATGTACCGGTGCGTGTTGATAATCCATATCATGACTCAAAGTCTTTAGAAGCCACTCCTGTTGCTGTGAAATTAACAGCAGTAGATCATGCGTCTGGCGAAGTGGAAGGCTTGATAATTGATCCAGCTCAAAATGGAACAGTATCTGATACTGATCGTCTTGTGAAAGGATATGTTGAACGTACTCGCCGAACGTCTTTACAGTTTAAAGATAATGTAGATGTTCCTGATGTTACAATGAAACGAGTTGGCAAGGAGTTTGTAGACTATTACGGTGGAGAGCTTGAAGTGGATGTGTTTTATGCCCAAGGAGGGAAAGATGATACAGGCAGTGACAGAGATGTACCTGGGTCGAAAGATGGACGTAACATTCTTGTGTATTCTTTTTTTGGAAACAGTCCAGATGATGTAAAAGGTGATGTTGTTATCACAAAGGGTCATGAAAAAGCCCTGGCATATGAAGCAATGATTCCATGGCAAAGAGATCTTGTTGCACATTTTGCAACAGCTACAGGTGATTTGCAACGCAGTGAACCGCTCATGAAAGCGCTAACTGCAAATTTTGATAGTACACTTTCTTCTCTTACCTCTCGTGCACAGCAAAAAAAGTTTGGCGCAGCTCGCTTGCACGTATTAGGGGCAGGGAAAGAGGTGATGAATGGTTTTCAGGACATGATGGCACTTATTGATTATGCAGAAGATGACACGACGCTAAATGATGTATCTGCTCTAACGCTTCGCACAGCCAACATACAAGCGACATTACAACAAGCATTGCACCGTTTTAATCTTGCATTGGCTACAGTTGCTGTGTATGTACCGCGTGGATCGTCATTTACAGAACGACCGTTTCTTGGAAATAAAGAACAATATAAAGCAGAAAATGTAGGTGCTCTTGAGGCGTTGTCAGCATTACTTGCAAAAGATTCAACA
The DNA here is from genome assembly GCA_964569285.1 of uncultured Gammaproteobacteria bacterium. GTDB lineage: Bacteria > Patescibacteriota > Patescibacteriia > UBA9570 > XYC2-FULL-38-9 > CAZMTW01. The sequence goes on along the minus strand of CAZMTW010000007.1, from coordinate 15,425 downwards.
TCTGCAAATGGCAACATGGATGAAGGTGATGTCGCTGCGTTAGAGGCAGCTATGTTTGCACCATTTCAGTGGGTTGGTACGGATGCTGTCGCAATAGAAGCACGTGGTGGAGAAGCGTATCGTAATCTTATTTCCAAAATGAAACCATATGCTGGTATAGATCCAATAGTGCAATTTGTTCCGGATGGTCGCGGTGGTCAGACCGGTTCAACCGCTGAATGGATAGTTGATACAACAGAGAACCATGTGCATGTTCTTGAAGATGATCACATTGTGGATATTCATGTTCGAAACGACGGAGGTGTACTTCGAGTGACGTTTGATACCACTCGAGCGCGTGCTGCTCGTATTGCGATTCGAGAACAATTGAGTCGCTTATTAGTAGATCCGTCTGCTGATGAGGGTACAATCAATCAACTCATGGATGAATTAGAAGCATTGCGCCCAAATGATACTGAGGAGACTTTTTTCCGTGGATTTGTTGAGAGTGATCGGTTTACTGTTGTGATGGCGTCGGAAAGTGAAGATGAACAAAACTTGGTTCAGAAACTGCAACGTGCTCCACTACCTGATGTTATTGCATTTATGGACAGGCGTGGGCCAAAAATAGGAAAATTTAATTATGATGATTTGAGCACTCATGAAGCATTGCGTCGTCAAGTAGTAGAAATAGTGGAAGGGCGCATAAGAGACTACACAGGTGTCAAAGACCCAAGCATACGCATTTGGTCTCCATCACGACAAGCATCACAAGATGGAGTACATACATTTGGATTTGAAGTGCCAAGCGTAACCGGAACATCAGCAAAAAGAGAACTTGATTTTTATGGTAATGTAGCAGATGACGCGATCGCCCTTGGTAAATTACGTACGTTTATTGAAGATCAAACAGGAGTACCTGTGGAGCCCCCAGATACACGAAAACCGATTGAGCTTCATGAACCGTATAATCTTCTTGTTGGTCAAGCAGGAGAAGTTCTTGATCCAGCGAAATTAGCTATTTTGGGTGATGTTGATTCGACAGTTCGTACATTTACAATAGTTGATGGGCCGGAAATTGTTGTAGGAGGTCTTTCTGTGGATATTGATGCATCAACGTACGCCGCTCTACAAAATGATGGTGCTATTCGAGTGACTGAAGGACCAAAGGAATTTGAACCAAGTGCTGAAGGGCGTATTAAGCAATTTTGTCTTGATGCAGGTATTACTCCTCCGTTTGATCTTGGTGAAGCGGTCTATTATCGTGGAGTACCTGCAACCCCTTCGATGGGAGGAACATTGATTGCGGATCAGCCTTTGCGCGTATTTGATGTTAAAGACAGGGGTGCATCTGGTGGAATGGTATTGCGTGTTGTATATGACGCGGGATTTGGAGTAGATGGACGTGTTGTCAAGAATGGTGTCACCATTGGAGACGAAGATGATGTGCAGCCATATTGCGACCTTACACCTCATGAGGTGACAGCATTACTTGCAAGTGGTCCAACAGCAGACACCCGTCTTGAGCGTGTGACAAATATTGAATGGTATAAAACAGAACTGCAAAAAGGGAACACGATTTCTGGTGAATTATTAGCAGATGCGCTTGAGCTTCCTACAGAAGATATTCGTCCTGGAGTTCAGCAATTACGATTTCGTTTGCCGGAGCCAATAGGGAATATTCGTGTTATTCGATTTGATAATAGCAATCCAAATACCGAGGCAACCACAAATACGAAAGGTTCATTGTTAATTGGATATGAAGATGCAACAGGGACTGTTATTGACCAGGGATTATTTCCATATTCGGAATTAATTGCTGCGCACGAAAGAGGTTTGATTGAAGCAGCGTATCCGCTAGAAGGGGATCCTGATATGAATGAGTTGACAGACCTACTACGTTCTAGAGGTATTGAAGATCCATTCCATCTTATTGAAAAAATAAATCAACGAGCAGCGAATACGGTTAAATTGAAAGACATCGAGGGTATAATGGTGGAAGTTGTTACCATAAAAGACGGTTTGGTAGGTTTTACGTTTAACAATAGCCTCCGTTTACGGACCTATACTGTTCGAGAATTTTTGGATGCCTTTCATGCTCCGCCACCACCTCCTCCGCCAAAACCAAAAGCTGGTGAACCAACACCTCCAGCAGAAAAGAAACTCACAAGCGATCAAATTGGAAATAAACGTTATCTAATGCGTACGGCTGCAGCACCGGCGCCATTGTCAGATTTGCGACCGATTCCAGTTGCTGCAGCACCGGTAGCACCTACTCTTCCAATTTCAACTCCAGGATCTTCAATCCCTGCACCTCCGTTGGCTTCTGCTCCTGTAGCACCTCGTTCAAGGCCTACGGTCGTACCTCATTTGTCTATTGTGCCTCCACCGACTGGACCGCGAGGTTCAGCTCCTGTTGTAGAATCAACTCCTGCCTCAACTATTCCAGAGCTCCGTATTCCGAGTGGTATGTATGCTGTTGATCTAACAAAAAAATGGGTGGATAATCATACTAGGGAAGATGAATACGAGAGGGGTATTTTAGACGCCGGTTATAAGGTTGGGCTATATTTTGTGACGCATCGTGAAGATAAACGGTTCTTATTGGGTCTTCCTCGTTCGGTTGCGGAAGAAGCAAGGAAAATCCAACAACATAAGGAGTCGTATATCGGATTGCGGAGGATATCACATAAGCCGGAATTGGATGAGCGTTTCTTGAAAGCAATTCATAAGGAACAGAAACTCGCGGTGGATTTGGATAGTTTTTATGATGAAGTTGGTACTCGACTAGCTGCTGGTGCTGGGGCAGCGTGCGCCGAGGCAAGGAGTTTAGTTAATCAATTACGTGATGTTCAAGCCGAATTACTCGCAATAAATTTTCAAGCGACAACCGCCATGCCTTCTGGGATTCCCCCTGCGCCTGGTGGAACGCCTTCACCTTCACCAAGCCCTGCAGCTCCGGCTCCTGTAATTTCACCTGTCGGAGACAGAAGTAGAGCTATAACTCGTCCTGCAGCAAGGATGCCTGTGCTCCCTGTTGTGCCACCACCTCTACCGACTCTACCCCGATCTGCACCTGCGTCTAAAGCTGCACCCGCACCTCGGGATCCTTATGCTGCTGTTCCTTCCCCCAATCTTGTTCGTGGACCTGAACGCTTGGCAGGAGATCACAGCAGGCCTGACAAGGCTACATTGCTTCGTTTACTCGAGGTAAAGTTACCTCATGGGAAAGGAATGTCGGAGTTCATTACAGAATATGCAACATCGAATAAAGCAGATCAAATTAAAGCAGATGTTATCGACGCTTTTGGTAATGCGTTCAAAGCAAGTCTGGGCGGAGCAAAGAAATTATCACAATCGATAGAAAAGGCGCTTGCAGTATTCAAGGAAGTGGAAGCTCTTTCTACACAAGCAAAAAAGAAAGTTCGTGATGAGATTGAGGATATTGCTCCTGATCTTGAAGATACGCTTATTGAAGCGGTTCGTGATGAGATTACATTAGTAGCGAAAGTGAAGACAGTATTAGATACCATTGGCCGTACTGTTGCACAAAAAGGCGGTGTTGATACCTTTCTTACAACAACGTTGCCTGGCCTTGAAGCGGAAGCAGCTAGATTGAAACAGAAATATAACCAAGTGCTGAAATAGAAAAAAACACCCCACGAAGGGGTGTTTTTGTATTTGTTCCTTTTGGAAACTATTTTACTTGATCGACAATTGTTGTGAATACTTCTGGATTGTGTTCTGCAAGCTGTGCAAGAATTTTACGGTCTACCTCAATGTTTTTCTTTTTGAGCCCACCCATGAATGCACTATAGCTCATATCGTGTAGTCGTACTGCGGCGTTTATTTTGATTTGCCACAATCCACGCATCTGTCGTTTCTTTAATTTCCGATGATCGTATGCGCGTTGACCAGCTTTCTTAACCGCTGTCTTCGCTTGGCGTGTAATATTTTTTCGTCCAGCAGAAAAACCTTTTGCCTTTTGCAAGATGCTCTTTCGTTTTGCTGTTCGTGTTGAACCTCGTTTTACTCGTGCCATAGTATTTCTGTGACTGCGCTAGACAGCTCGTTTAATATTTCGTTCATTAGCTTTTGATGCGGTGTTGTTTGATCGCTTGTTACGCATTGTCTTTCCAGACTCTCGTGCATTAAAATGGTCTTGGCCACCTTTACGTGTGGTTATCTTTCCTTTCTTCTTGTTTCCTTTCTTTGTGATTTTTACACGCGATGAAATCACCTTTCGAGTTTTCAGTTTTTGCTTCTTTTTTGCTTTGGCCATAATATTATTGTTTTTTCGCCTTTGGAGCTACTACTGATGAGAATCGTCCACCCATCCGTTTTACCGGCTGTTGAACAATGGTTTGATGATCAAGGAGCTCAATATACTTTTCAATCACTTCTTTTGCAAGGTCTGGATGAGCTTTTTCGCGACCGCGGAGGATAATTTCTATCTTCAGCTTGTCACCTTTTTCTAAAAACTTGTTTCCTGCTTTGACGCGCACCATCATGTCATGCTCACCGATTTTTACCGACAGGCGAATGCCCTTGGTTTCAACAGTGTGCTTGGACTGGGCGCGTGTTTTTCGTAGCTGCTTGTCGTTTTCGTATTGCAGCTTGCCGAAGTCCACGATCTTTGCGACCGGGGGACTGGCTTGCGGAGATACTTCCACCAAGTCTAGACCAGCAGTTTGTGCCATTTGTAGAGCTCTGTCAGTGGACACAACACCATACTGGGTGCCGTCGTCACCAATAAGTCGTACCTCTGGCACGCGAATTTCTTCGTTTCTGCGAAACGCTTTTTTCCCGCCTGCTTTATTATGCCCTTTGGCTTTGCGTCGTCTAGCGATTGTGGTTGTATTACGTCTTAAATGTGGAGATGGCGGGGCTCACACCCGCGTCTGGCCAACAATAGGATAACCGTCTTCATGCATAGCTGGTTTTTTTGTTTCAAACGAGTGGCTATAAAACAAGCAAAACACCATTCATTCAATCTCGTGTGCAATGTCCGCCATCGGTCGAGCGCCCGACGGTGCAAGTCATATAAAGTGACACCTCAACTTACGTATATGACGTCAGCAAGAGAGATGGATGTAGATTTTAAGCTACAACTGCAGCCGGTTGCAAAGAGAGTGCATTCATTGCTGAAGCAATCTTGGTCTTTGCTCGACTGAAAAGATCTGCACGTATCGTTTTGAGGTTTTTACAGAGGCCTCACTCTGACATGCAAATTATCGTATCGGTGAACCGTCAACTATACTCACCCCCTGACATGCGTTTTGCTGGGTGTTGGGGAAATTGTTTTCGCAGTGGCCATCCGCAGCTTGGTCCGATTTATCGGACCGGGCGAGGACCGGCCCCGAGAAAAGCAATTTCGTCAACAATACAGCAAACTCACGTGTCAGTGAGAGAGTAGAATTAGTAGTTCTGTTTCAAGGTTCTGGCGATATTTCTATCTGTGTCTCTTTTTTTGATTTTATCACGTTTGTCGTGCTTCTTTAGACCACGAGCTAACGAGACCTTCATCTTCAAAAGACCTGCACTACTATACACTTTTTCAGCTACCAATGTCAAGCCATCTTGCTTCAATTTTCCGATAATGGCATCGATCTCTCTTCTATGGAGTAAAAGCTTGCGTTGTTGCTCTGGATCATACCCTGGTTGGTTCTTTTGTTGATATGCACCAATATGAGCGTTTTTTAGCCAAAGTTCGCCATTTTCTAGACTCACGTATGCGCCTTTTAGGTTGAGTTGACCTGACTTTGCGGCTTTCACTTCTGCTCCGGTCAATACTAAGCCAGCATCCCAGGACTGTAGGAATTCGTATTTTGATCGTGCTTCTCTGTTGACAATTGACTTCATATATTTTATGGCATAACATCGTACGGTATATAGATTGTTGCGTCAATCTGCTATACTAAGCGCTGTAAGTATAGCACGAGAGTAATATTTATGATCAAAGACCTCATACAACAAGACATTCATCAAGCGATTGACTCCCTTCAGGCAAGCGGTGTTTGGTCGATGTTTGAGAAGCCACAAATGAGCTTGAGTATTCCCAGTGTTGAATCACATGGTGATTTTGCGACTAATGTTGCAATGCAACTCGCCAAAGATGTTGGGAAAAGTCCATTGGCGATTGCTGAAGAAATAAGAGATCGTTTAAAAGCGGATTACGTGCGGGTGCAAATTGCTCATCCAGGTTTTTTAAATTTCTTTGTCACCGGTGCACAATTGATTGATGAAGTGAAAGGGATACTGAAACAAGGTGATACATATGGCACTTCAACTACAGGTAAAGGGCAAAAAGTGGTTGTTGAATTTATTTCTGCCAATCCGACCGGTCCACTCACATTGCCAAATGGTCGTGGAGGATTTCTTGGAGATGTACTCAGCACAGTGTTAGAGCGACAAGGGTATACTGTTATCCGTGAATATTATATTAATGATCGTGGGAATCAGATCGACGTACTTGGAGAGTCGGTTGCACGTCGCTACTTACAACAGCAAGGAATAAATGTTCCGTTTGGTGATGATTTGTATCAAGGAGAATATATTGGTGAGCTCGCAAAAAAACTCGAGTTAAAAGATTACAAACTCACGAATCTGAAGAAGTTAGAGTGGGTAAAAGATCGTGTAAAGGAAAAAGCGCTTCTCTTAATGCTCGATGAAATTAAGCGTGTGGTGACCGAGAAGATGGGTATTAAATATGATGAATGGTTTTCTGAAAAATCATTATATGACCAAGGTACGGTCGAGTTGATGACTCAAAAGTTGAAACAAGAGGATTCTACATATATTGAAGATGGTGCGGTGTGGTTGAAAACAGAGCAATATGGAGATGACAAGAATCGCGTTTTGGAGAAGAGCAGTGGTGAAGGAGCCTACATCCAAGGAGATGTGTCGTTGTTTTATGATCGTGCGTTTCGCAGAAAAGTGAATAAAGTGATTATTGTGTTAGGTGCGGATCATCACGGATATGAGAAACGTTTAAAAGCTATTCCAAAATTATTGCATTCGGATACAGAGTTTGATTTGATTTTTTCTCAGATGGCAACGCTGACTATGAATGGAAAGGAGATCCGTATGTCAAAACGTGCTGGGAATTTTGTGACTATTGAGGAATTAATCGACGAGGTCGGCATTGATGCAACGCGTTTCTTCTTTTTAATGTTCTCGCATGATAGACAGATGAATTTTGATATGGCACTTGCAAAGGAGCAGTCAGATAAGAATCCAGTGTATTATGTGCAATATGCGCATGCGCGTTTATGTAGCATTCTTCGCGAGGTAGAAAAAATTGGTGCGCCAAAGCAAAAGAAGATAGTGATTGATAGCGATGCAGAAAAGAAATTAATTAAAGTATTGGTTGGATACCCCGAGGTGTTGCAACAGGTTTCACAGAGTTATGAAGTGCATCATATTGCAGGGTATGCGGTTGATGTTGCGCGAGCGTTTCACCATTTTTATGGTTCGTGTCGTGTTATTGATAATGGTGAAGTGGATGGGTCGCGTTATTGGTTAGCAAAAGCAGCTCAGCAGGTGTTACAGCAAACATTGAGTGTGATGGGAATCAGCGCACCAGAAAAAATGTAAATAATTCGTCATACGCACATTATGCTTACTAACAACAAACCTCTCCATATTGCACTTCTTGTACTTGTTATTGTTTCTGTCATTTTTAATCTGTTCTTTTTCTTCAGCGAGGCCATGGAAGATGATCAAAATGAACAGGGGCTTTTTCCAGGTTTAAATCTTGATAAGTCAAAAGAGTTTGATGTAGATCAGCAACTATGGAATTCATTTTTGTTTGTTATTGAGTCGGAGAGCGCAGAATCTGGGTATGAATTATGGGCGGTTGATCGAAATGGATGTAACAGTTTTACCAGTTTTGCAACAACTGGTGTTTCTACTGCTGATTTTGCATCATATGTAAACAAGCCAGTGTTACTGGGTGCGTATGGTGTCTCTGATAATCTTGTTACGGTCTATGAGTTGCGATCAGATGAATTCGTTCGAGAACACTTAGCATCATATAAAGAAGAATGCGGAGCTGCGTTCGATCGTTTTTAGTACCTCACATACATTTGTCATCATGAGAATAGGAATCGATTGTCGAACCATGCTTAACCCAGAAGGAGGGGAGCGAGCCGGAGTAGGTCATTACACGACTCATTTGGTTGGCTCATTAGTGAAGGCGTATAAGAAAGATGAATACGTTCTCTTTTTTGATCATCACATGCCGCAAGCGCAGATTGCTCACTTAGCTGAACGCGAAAATGTGCGTATAGTTCGATTTCCGTTTTCACAACATAAAAAATATTTGCCGTTTGGATACTCTCATGTGTTTGTAGCGTCTGTACTGAAGCAGCAGCATTTGGATGTGTTTCATTCTCCGGCGTATGTGATACCGATGCAGTACAATCGCCCTTCTGTGGTGACTGTGCATGATCTTGCCATTTATCAGCATCCGTCTTGGTTTCCACCAAAGCAGACATTATCACGTTCATTATTAGTTCCGCGCTCAATCAAAAAAGCAGATAAAGTGATTGCTGTTTCGAACGCGACCAAAAAATCAATCCGCCAGTTATTTAAGGTGCCAGAGGAACGTATTGCGACTGTCTATGAGGGTTTTACCAAAGGAGAACGTGTAACCAAGGCGACAAAGGAAGCGGTAAAAAAGAAATTTGGTTTGAGCGATGATTTTATATTATTCGTTGGCACTGTAGAGCCGCGCAAGAATTTGGTCAGTCTTGTAAAGGCGTTCGATCATTTTATGAACGAGAATTTTCAGCGTCATAAGGGGTTGCAATTGATTATTGCTGGAGGTCGAGGTTGGAAGTATAATCAGATTTTTCGGACTATTGCTCGAGCGAAGTGGTCGGCAAACGTACGTGTGATTGGATACATTACGCATGAGGAAAAAATAGCGTTATTGGAATCATGTGTCTTTTTTGCGTTTCCGTCGTTGTGGGAAGGATTTGGTCTTCCTGTTTTAGAAGCGGCAAGCTTGGGTGTTCCGGTGTTGACGTCGAAGGTGTCTGCTTTGCCAGAAGTAGCAGGAGATGGTGCGTTGTATGCGCGTCCAGACAGTGTTCGGTCAATTCAAGACGGAATTACGACATTGATGCGCAGTACAGCAAAACGGAAGGTGTTGGCAACCAAAGGTAAAGAACATTCTAAACAGTTTAGTTGGGTGCGTTGTGCAAAGGAAACACACGATGTGTATGCTTCGGTGGTTAATGCTTCGCAAAAATAACTATGTTGACGTTTACACATATATCACAGTTGTCGTCTATTGAGCATGGCATCACGGAAAAAGGAGATGTTGTTCCGCAGCATGTGGTTCAAGGCGAACAGGTGCATAAAAATAAAGCGGTGTGGATTGAACATGATTCTGAATTACTCAAACGAGGAGTAGATGCATTGCTGACACGGAAGACAGATCTCACGTTAGGTGTACGCGTTGCAGATTGTGTTCCTATTCTACTCGCAGATGAGCGATCAGGAATTATTGGAACTATTCATGCAGGGTGGCGAGGTACGGCGTTGGATATTGCTATGAAGACAATTGAGTATATGAATATTCGTCCACAGAAGACGTTGGTAGGAATAGGTCCTGGAATTTGTGCGAATTGTTTTGAAGTAGGGGAAGAGGTTGCACGGCAGTTTGATACCTCGGTTGTTCGTGAATCAGATGAAGAAGAAGGAAAATTTTTTATTGATCTTGCGCAGGCAAATGTGATTCAGCTTGTGGAAGCTGGTGTGCCGGAGAGAAATATTGAAGTGATGGACCTGTGCACGCACGAAGAGGAGAAGTTATATTCATTTCGGCAAGGAGATAGAGAGGATAGGAACATTGCTTTTATTCGTCGCACAAAATAGTATGGGAGCTGAATGGTATTATGTAGATGAAGATGGTATACGGGTGCGTGTTCGCGTGATTCCAAACGCATCGAAGAATGAAGTTGTTGGATTGTTGAGCGGTCGTTTAAAAGTGAAAGTACAGAAACCTGCAGTAGATGGAGGTGCGAACGATGGTCTTATAGATTTACTATCAAATACGTTTGGACTTTCAAAATCCTCAGTTGTTATCGAACATGGTCAACGCACACGAGAGAAGGTAGTGTTGTTGAAAGGCCTTGGTGAAGGGAGTTTTTCTACGTCTCTTCCTTTTTTTAATTTGTAAAAAAATAGACGACTCAATTACTACTCGATCCTGGTCGTCTTGGACGGTTCTTGGTGTTGGGTAGTACCTCCCAACTTGTGACACCTGCTTTGCGCATGGAGATTATACCGATCCTTCGAAGTATCCATGCTGCGGCCTCATGCCCTTTGAGGTAGCGAGCAGGTGTGTTGAGCCAGGTATACCACCAGCGAATGCCGACATCACCCCTCGTTACTCCGCGGATGTGCTTGTACAGCCGCAGACTGTGGAGTGGGTTCCACCAGTTGTGCTGATCATCCCTGAGTTGTACAGCGTTTTCGTAAGCGCTGAACTGCATCTTCAGGTACAACCACATGCCGAGTTGTGCAGCACATGACATTGCCAGCCATGTGCAGATGACCGTCCTCAGCGGCCAGTGATCCTCATGCACCCACGTTGCGATCGGCCCGTAGAAGCCGAACGAGGCGATCAGCGTGACAATGACTAGTTGGCGCTGAGAATGCCTATTAAAGCCGCTTCGGTCATACTGCTCAAACTCGTGACAGTCGAAGTGCAGTTGCCAGCTGTAGTGAAACCACCTCGGCACGATTTGGTTCGCTGGCAGAACGGTGTGCACTACTTCGTGCCAGAATGCCCACATTCCTCCGATGATCATGTGGGCGACGAACACCATGGGCAGTACGAACGCCCAGGGGAAATCGGTCATGATTGCCTCCTTTCGGGCGTTTTGGGGTTTTTCGCCTCATCTTGGTCGTAGGAATTAACTATATCTGCTCTTGTTGTTTTTGTAAAAGGTGAAATATCTTGCATTTTCGTTGGCGAAATGGTATACTCGACCGCGTATTTATTTAAAAAGTCCTGAAATTACCATGTCACCAAAAGAACAATCAGCGAAACAAGAAAAAAGTCAGTTTGCTCAATTTGAGGAAGAGATTGTTGAATTTTGGGAAGAGAACAAGTGTTTTGAGAAGTCTGTAGAGATGCGGTCAGAGGACAAGCAGTATGTGTTTTATGATGGACCTCCTTTTGCGACAGGTTTACCTCATTATGGGCATATGTTGGCGTCTACGGTAAAAGATTCTGTGCCACGGTTTTGGACTATGCGTGGTTACCGAGTAGAGCGTCGCTGGGGATGGGATTGCCATGGATTGCCTATTGAGAACTTAATAGAAAAGGAACTTGGACTCAATTCTCGAAAAGAGATTGAGGAATATGGTATTGATAAGTTCAATGACAAATGTCGTTCCGCGATTTTGATGTACGATGCCGAGTGGCAGAAATTTGTAAAACGAATTGGTCGTTGGGTAGACATGGACAATTCCTACAAGACCATGGACAATTCCTACATGGAGTCAGTGTGGTGGGCGTTTAGCGAGCTACACAAGAAGGACCTGGTGTATGAAGGGCGTCGTGTGTCGTTGTATTGTCCGCGATGCGAAACACCTCTCTCGAATTTTGAAATTGCAATGGATGATTCATACAAAGATGTTGCAGATCCTTCTGTTGTGTGGAAATTTCCTTTGGTGGAAGATGAGAAGACCTCATTGTTGGCTTGGACAACAACGCCATGGAGTACACCAGGTACGACCGGCCTCTCTATTGGTCCAGATTTTGATTATGTAAAAGTGAAGGTCGGGGATGAGTTCATTGTGTTCGCAAAAGAGCGTATGGATTTTGTGCTTGGTCATCTCGATGAAAAAGATTGGGAGATTGTTGAGGAAATGAAAGGTTCTGCATGGGTAGGTAAGGAGTATGTACCAATTATGGATTCATATACAGAGTTGGTTGAAGTAAAGGAAAATGAAAATACATACAAGGTATTCGCGGGAGATTACGTGGAAGTAGAAGATGGTACTGGTATCGTTACCATCAATGGTACGTATGGTGAGGTCGATATGGAGGCAGCAAAGAACAATGGATTGCCACTTGTGTTTGATGTGAACAATGAAGGAAAATACAACGAGGTTGCTGGTCCGTATGCGGGTATGTATATAAAGGATGCAGAGAAACCGCTCATTAAAGACATGAAAGAGGCGGGACGCATTTGGCGAACAGAGTCGTATACACATAGCTATCCGCATTGTTGGCGGTGCGAAACTCCTCTGTATTATTTTGCTGGACCAGCGTGGTTTATTAATGTACAGAAGATTAAGCCGGACATGTTGGAGCAGAATGAAGCAATTAACTGGCATCCAGAGCATTTAAAAAAGGGCCGTTTTGGAAAGGGATTAGAGACTGCGCCAGATTGGAATATTTCTCGTTCTCGTTTTTGGGGAACAGCTATGCCAATATGGAAGTGCTCAAAGGATCATGTGACTATTATTGGTTCTGTAGCGGAGTTGAGTGAGAAATCTGGTCGTGATTTGACCGAGCTTGATCTTCACCGTCCGCACATTGACGGAGTAACCTTCGACTGTGATGAATGTGGCGAGGTAATGACCCGTATTCCAGATGTGTTTGATACCTGGGTGGATTCTGGTTCTATGCCCTTTGCAGAAAAACATTATCCGTTTGAACATACAGAAGAGTTTAAGAAATTTTATCCAGCGGAATTTATTTCTGAATACATTGCACAAACGCGAGGATGGTTTTATACATTACATGTGCTTTCAACTGCGTTATTTGGCAAGCCGTCATTTACGAATGCGGTAACGACTGGAACGTTGATGGCAGAGGATGGTCAAAAGCTGTCTAAGTCAAAGAAGAACTTTACTCCGCCAGAATTGATGTTTGATAAATATTCTGTTGATGCGGTTCGGTTCTACTTGTTGAGTTCTGCAATAATGGATGGAGCAAAGGTGAATTTTTCTGATCGTGATGTGGATAAGATCCAGAAGAAGTACATCAACACGTTGTGGAATGTGTATACATTTTATACGATGTTTGCTGAGCAGGAAAAAGCAGAGATTACTGAAGTCGCTACAGAAGAGGTGAGCCATGTAATGGATAAATGGATTTTGGCGAAGTTGAGTTTGTTTGTGAAAGAAGTCACTGATGCATATGAGTCGTATACGATTCGTAAGACCGCTGCGCCATTACAAGATTTTGTGCAAGAGGTATCGACTTGGTATGTTCGTCGATCTCGAGATCGGTTTAAAGGTGAAGATGATGAGGATCGAGTCATGGCGTTGCGTACATTGTATACTGTGTTGAAGACATTAATGAAGATAGGAGCGCCAGTGACTCCGTTTATTACAGAAAAAATTTATAAGGAAATAAAATTAGCAGACGATCCGTTTTCTGTGCATCATTGTGATTGGCCAGAGGTGGGTAATGCAGATCAAAAGGTGCTTGATGAGATGACTGCGGCTCGAGATGCTATTGAAAAAGCACTGGCGTTGCGAGCAGAAGCAAAAATGAAAGTTCGACAACCATTACAGTCCATGACTTTTAAGACAAAGATTGTGGATGAGCTTCTTGATACTGTTCGTGATGAACTTAATGTGAGAGAGGTGTTGTTTGGTGATGAGGATATGTTGGATGTAGAGATGACTGAAGAGCTACGTGTAGAAGGCGCATTGCGAGAGTTGATTAGACAAACAAACTCTCTTCGCAAGAAAGCAAAATTGACTATTAATGACCAGATTTCAGTCAAGATTCAGACTGATGGAGCAGATGTACAAGCGGTTCTAGAGAAACATAAGGATGAATATCTCAAAAGTGTGCTTGGAAAGGCTGTAGAGCTTATTTCAGAGGTCCAGGAGCACGAATTAGACGTAAACGGTGATACGGTTACACTTTCATTCTAGTTTTACACTTGATTGAGCCGGTCAGTTATGATATTGTAATAAAGGCTACCCTATGGGAGGCCTTTATTAATAAGTGATCTCAATATGAGCGAGCAAAAAGTATTGAAAAAGATCACCACCCTAGACAAGAAAGTAGACGGATTGGCCAAAAAGGTTGGTACGTTAGAAAAAGATATTAAAGGCATTGATAAACGTCTTGATTTCCATGATGAAATGTTCACGTGGATAAAAAAAGAAGTCGCTACGAAAAAGGACTTTGAGCGTTTTGCAACTAAGGAAGATTTGAGCGGGTTTGCTACTAAGGAAGATTTGAGCGGGTTTGCTACTAAGGAAGATTTAGACCGTTTTGCTACGAAAAAGGATCTTGAAGGTTTTGCGACCAAGGATGATTTTAATCAAATGATGGATGTTTTGGACAGATTAGTTGTCATTGCAGATAGACAAGAAGTTGAAAGAGTTTCTTTGATTGCATGGTTAAAAAGACATGATGTTCAAATTGAAACAAATACACGTGATATAAGGCAGCTCGCAGTATAGGGGGTAGAGTGTTACAATCGAATTATGGCGCATACCTATAAAACAGAGGGGATTGTCTTGAAGCGGTGGGACTACAAGGAGCAGGACCGTATGCTTCGTATTTTGACGAAGGATTTTGGTAAAATTACAACGCGAGCAATTAGCGCACGTAAACTCAGTTCAAAGCTTGCTGGCCATCTGGAGCCGTACATCAAGTCAGATTTTTTTATTGCCGGGTCGCGATCCATAGACATTGTTGCTGGTTCAAATACTATTCTATCTCACGCGCTGCTTCGTGAATCGTTACGGCATTCGGCGATTGCGGCGTATTTTACAGAGATAGTAGATCGAGCCACACATGAGCGTGCTGCTGATGAAGAACTATATACACATGTCAGTGATTTTTTTGGTTGGTTGTCAGAACATGATGCGAATGTTCTTTCTCTCCATACAGCAATATTGCAGCTTTTTTCCATTCTTGGGTATCGTATTGAGTTATACGAATGTCATCAATGCAAAAAACCAATAGGAGAAGAGGGGAATAAGTTTCATATGGAATTATGGAATGTAGAATGTGAGCATTGTTCAAATCATGATCAGACAATGGGCGCGTCAGCTAAAGCAATAAAAGTACTGCGGTATCTCAATGAACACCATTTTTCTGAGAGCGCAAAATTGCATTTGAATCATGAAGAATGGAGCGAGGTACACTTTTTTATTCGTGCTTTGCTTCGCTATTACTTTGATAGAGATCTAGTTGCCGAAGAGGTATTTCTCGCATTAATGCGAGACTAGCTAGAATGCACCAATGTATCCAGCGACACTACTGGCTAATGTTGTTCCCGCAAGCAATGATTTTTGAATATCTCCACTTTTTTTGTATTCCAATATAAATCCGGCGCGGAACGCATCCCCACAACCAGTTGTGTCGACCGCTCTGCAATCCATTGAGGTGGTTGTATGTATCGTGTACCTTGATGCCAAGCTATTGATCCTTTGGAGCCGGCGGTTAG
>CAZMTW010000006.1:1337-19050 GCA_964569285.1 uncultured Gammaproteobacteria bacterium | reverse complement strand
CATCAAGCTCATTCTTCATGTCTGTCTTGAGCTTCTTCTCTGCATCTGCAAAACGTTGATCGGTGAGCGCATCTTTTGGATCTTCACGTAACAACTGCACCGCATATTCAATTCCTTTCACATCTCCAACCATATACATAGTGTCTACTAATTTGGTAATGCGTTGCACATCATCAAATTCCAGAGAGTGCTCCTTCATCATTTCCTGAATCTGCGGAAAGAAGTCTGCGCGCTCCTTAATCTTGTCTTCTTGATCACCGACCATTCCCAAGATACCAACCAATGAAAGCGGCTTCATCAAATAATCATTTACCAACATGGAGCATCCGGGATAGTTCACATCCTGAACACCAGGTTTATGTATATTGGCAGTCTGTGTGTGATGATCAAATACAAAAATCTGCGGCACGTCCTTCTCTAGTCGGTCAATCACTTCTGGTGGAAAGTTAATATCTGTCGTCAGCAACCCATCCGCACCCAACGCAGCAATCCCTTGGAACTCTTCTTCGTCTAAGAAATATCTGTTCAGCGTGGGAGTCATTAAGACCACCTCAGTCTCTGGACTGACCTCTTCAATGAAGTTTAAAAACTGAGCAGCACTCGCAATACCATCGCAATCCCAATGATACAGAAGAATACATTTCTTTGGCTTCTGCTCTTGAATGAAATCCTGAAAATCGATATGTGACATGTGCTATGGAACAAAGATGTCTTTTTCTTTTAACAAAAAGTCGACAATCTCTGGACGCATAATCTCCTTTGGTACCGGCTTCCCTTCGCTCAACATGTTGCGAATAATTGTTCCAGATGGTGGTACACGGTCATTATCTGTATGACCACACGTCTTTGAGGTTGCCATACTATCACACTTTCTACACATAAAAGAGTGTTCGAACTTTAAGATCTGTATTCCAATGTCTTTAATTGTGTCAAAGATTTCTTGAGCTTCATACGTGCCATAGTAATCCCCCACTCCTGCATGATCACGACCCACAACAAAGTGGGTGCAACCAAAATTCTTTCGAATAATCGCATGTAACACTGCCTCACGCGGTCCAGCATAGTTCATACGTGCTGGCAAAATAGAAAAGGTTGCAGAATCTTGTGGAAAGAAATTCTTGATCATGTGCTCGTATGCTTTGATGATCATTTCATCGGCAAAATCTCCTGACTTCTTTTTTCCAATAATAGGATTGATGAACAACCCATCCACTAGCTCGAGTGCACATCGTTGTAAATATTCATGCGCTCGATGCGGAACATTACGTGTTTGAAAACCAGCGACTGTTTTCCATCCTCGTGAATTGAACAAATAGCGAGTTTCGGCTGGATCCAAATTGTACTGAGCGAATGGCTCTTTCGAATTATCAACCAAATCAATTAAACCACCAACAAGAATGGGGTTCATCGCCATCCAATGCGCCACACCGGGATGTGCTTCATCTGTGGTGCCAAATACCTTTTGTGCAACATGCATGACATCGTATGTATAGATGTCTCCTACTTCTAAAATAGCGATGAGGTTCTTTTCTTCATCGACCAATGCCACATCGTCTCCAGTTTTAAACTCTTTTGCGTTTTCCTCGGTCACGTCTAATACAATCGGTATTGGCCACACATTGCCATCGGTCAAGTGCATGTCATCCACGACGCGCACAAAATCAGCTTCATTCATATAGCCTGTCAATGGGCTGAGTACACCACGCGCAATATTCTTCACATCTTTAATGCGCTCCTCATCTAATATAACCTGAGGCAATGAAGCTGCTCGGTCACGTGCTTCTTGCGCATGCTCTTCTGAGAGAACGCGATTAACAAGTGTGTTTCCGTGTGGAGGAATGAGATGATGTTCCATATGCTAGTCAATATAACCAAGCGACTGTAATCGCTCTTTAATTTTTTCTTCATCATGATCAGTATATGCCTTGGTTCCTGTGCTGACCTCTTTCACAATTTTCTTTCGTTCTTCTGGTTCGACATGTTCGCGATCCAACTCTTGTTTTTTTAATAAATAGAGCGTCTCCTCCGTGACTTTTCGTGACCATCCAATTGATGAACCAAGCATCCCTAACATCAAACTATTGAAACTAAGGATAATCAACACTCCGCCAAGAATAATTGATTGCAGATGCCCATTTCCATTCCCAACAACAACCGCATAATACAACCACCGCAACACTGGTGCCGCACCGATCACGAATAAGATAACAGCGGTGAGTCCAAAAAATCTCAACGGTCTAAATAACACAATATTGCGAACAATGTTAATGCTCGATTTCCATAAATGGCTTGGGATACTCTTAATCAATCGAGACTGACGTGTGACTTGGCGCGCTTTAATGGGTACTTCTAGCAAGCTCAAATGTAAGTCATGTGCTGACAACAAGGTTGTATGCGTATATGTGTGCTTTGAATAGACAGCAAGTAAGGTCGCTGCATCGCGAGAATACCCTCTAAACCCGGTTGAGACGTCCACACGAGGCATTCCCACCCATTTGGTCAGTACGAAGCTACCAATGCGATTCAGGTGCTTATTCCAGAATGGCATGTGCTCTAATTCATCTACCTTACGTGAGCCAATAGTAATGTCGGTTTGACCTTCAAGAATGGGAACAACCAAATCACCAATGCGTGTTTGATCGTAGTGGTTGTCGCCATCTGTGTTCACTATAACATCTGCTCCACGTTTTAATGCTTCCCATAATGCATTCTTAAACGTGATAGCAAGTCCTTTGTTCTGCGTATGACCAATCACATAATCTGCACCCGCTGCTTTTGCGATTTCACGTGTGCGGTCTGTTGAACCATCATCAAATACCAACACCTCAACCACATCCACTCCTGGAAGCGTTCTGGGAATCTCTTCAATAACTGTTTTGATATTTTCCTCCTCGTTGAAGGCTGGAATTGTGACGATCAGTTTTGTCATAGTGTTGATATTAACTATTGCTTGTTTTCTCCGTTGCGACCGACTGAGAAATATTTAAATCCATATTCACGCATGCGAGCTGCTTTGAGTAAGTTACGGCCATCAAATAGAAGGTCGCCCTTCATCGACGCCTTTAACTTTCCCCAATCTAGTTCAGCAAACTGAGGCCATTCTGTTGCTAGTACAATTGCATCGGCATTTGTGGCTACATCGTACGGACTATCTGTGTATGTTATTCCGTCCTCGCCGATTTCTCGTTTTGCATTCTCAGTTGCTTCATAGTCAAATGCTTGAATGATTGCTCCTTCGGCACGTAGTTGTTGAATAATATCAATTGCAGCAGATTCACGAATGTCGTCTGTCTTCCCTTTAAACGCAAGTCCAAGAACGCCTACAAGTTTCCCTTCAAGCGAACTCCCTAACTGTTCTTTTATTTTTTCGACAAAATGTTTACGCATACTGTTGTTCACTTCAATAACAGCAGCAAGTAATCGAAACTCATACCCATGGATGCCACCGATTTGATCGAGTGCACTCACATCTTTTGGAAAACAGGATCCACCCCATCCGATTCCAGCTTGCAAAAATTTTGGTCCGATACGCGAATCAAGACCAACACCATATGCTACTTCATCGACATTTCCACCAGCGCGCTCACAGAGCTGTGCCATTTCATTGATAAACGAAATCTTCGTTGCAAGAAACGCGTTGGATGCATATTTAATCAATTCTGCACTTTCGATAGAAGTCACAAGTTTCTCACCTTTGATTCCACGAAAGACTTCTAAAATAATATCTGCTGATTTTTTGTCTCCTGCTCCAATAACAACTCGATCCGGTTTCATAAAATCGTCTACTGCTGAACCTTCACGTAAAAACTCTGGGCATGACACAATTGCAAAATCTCCACTATAATTCTGCTTGATCATATTCTCGACTTCTTTTCCTGTTCCAACTGGTACAGTACTTTTGTTCACGACAACGGTGTAGTCCTTCAGATTTTTACCAATTTGCTCAGCAACCGCATACACATATTGCATATCAGCATGACCATCTTCACGAGAAGGCGTTCCAACAGCAATAATGATCGCATCTGCTCCATCCATCACATCTGGTAATGAGGTAGTGAAGAGTAAACGACCAGCCCGATTATTACTGACAACAATACTCTCAAGACCAGGTTCGTATATCGGAATCTGCCCCTGTTCCAGCTTTTTAATTTTTTCCGCATCAATGTCGACACAAGTGACAGTATGCCCTACCTCAGCGAGGCATGCTCCCGACACCAATCCAACATATCCTGTTCCTACAACGACAATATTCATATTTATAGATAGTACGTCAATAATGGCGGTTTGAGGCAAAAAAATAGTGGGATAACCCCAATCGTATGCATCAAACGCAGGTCTACAATAACAAATTAACGCGAAAAGGTCAACCTATACCGTTATCTTCCTGTGATGCTTCTGCTTTTGCTGTAACCGATGTGTACGATAACACTTCTGCGCCAAGCATGTCGTCAATGGTGTGTTTTAATCCAGTATCAAGATCAGTTACAGGGAACCATCCTAAAAATTTCTTTGCCTTGCTAATATCAGGCGGCGCAAATCGGACGAGATCCCCAAGAGCCTCATCAAACAAAATATTCGACTTTGCGTCCATGATGCTGATAATTTTATTGGCAACATTGATAATTTGATGTGTTTCAGGGTTGCCTAAATTGATTGGTTCATTCACACCTGATTGCATAAGCGCCATCAATCCCTGAACCATATCTGCAATATAGCAATAACTATCCTGTGTTGTACCGTCTCCCAATACAGTTAAGTCTTGTTTATTAATTGCTGCATTCACAAAATCTGGAATCATACGACCAGCATTCAGTCGCATACGCGGTCCGTATGTATTAAAAATGCGCGCAATCTTTGTATCCATATTATACGTACGCTGATACGTCATGGTTAGTGTTTCTGCAAATCGCTTTCCTTCATTGTAGCAAGCGCGCGGTGCGAGGAAATCCACAAATCCCCAATAGTCTTCTGTAAATTCTTCCTGGCCATCGAGCGGATCTCCATAAACGGCACGAGTCGAACCAAATAAGAATTTTGCATTATGCTTCCGCGCAATGCCAAGTCCATTCACCACTCCGATAGAATTTGTCTTTGCGGTATCCACTGCAAAATCCTCATATCCTTTTTGGATGGTTGGTGTTGCCATGTAATAGATTTCCTGAATGCCCTGAAATTCTACTTCAAATATTTCGAGTTCGGGGTATTTTTCCAAATGCAGCTCATTGTTAATATCGTGCCGCAAAAAAATAAAATTTGGATGCTGTAGTAAATGAGAGATATTCTGCACATCACCACATGCATAATTATCAACACAGATCACCTTTGATGTTTTGATTAATTCATCACAGAGATGAGACCCAATAAAACCTGCTCCTCCAATAACGAGAACATTTTTTTTGTCGAATATGATTTTTCGGGCTCCCATAGGTTATAAAAATGTGTAGTATTTGTTTTTAATATTGCGTCGAATGCGTAATAGATCGCGGAGTGTTTGTTTGTAATCCCTGAACCGCACTGTACTTACCGGTACGTCTCTCCATTCTACTCCTATTTCTGCAGTTGAGTAACCCATTGCCTCCAGAAGATGGAGAAACTCGATATCCCCTGCAAATCGGTCTACGGTCATGCGCGACATGACGGTTCTTGCTGCTTCAGTCTTAACGAGTTTGAATCCACACTGAGAATCCTTTGTTTTGAGACCGGTCAACAATCGAATGAGTGTATTCCCCATGCGTCCTGCGAGCACACGTGCAATGGATTGACGCGTCATGATCTTTGTGTCCGCATGTGCACGAGATCCAATAATGCATGCATTCTTGCGCGTCAATGGAAGCGCCTTATCCAACATCGCAATTGGCGTTGCGCCATCAGCGTCATAGAAGAGCACACAAGAGCTGGTTGCTTCCTCTACACCTTTTTTCAATGCTGCGAACTTTCCACTGTTCTTAGGCAACTGTACTATACGGACATGTTGTTGCCTACGCTGTTGTACCACAGAGACGGTTTCATCTGTGGATCCATCGTCCACAATAACAACCTGTATATTAATTGGACTGTGAACGCTATATTCCTGTATTGCGGCTAATGTAACACCAATGCGCTTGGCTTCATTATACGCGGGAATAATTATAGAAAGATCTGATATCATTATACTCATTTTTGCCTAAATATCCAAAATTTCTGCATCAGAAAGTTCAACACACCGGCCGTCACACCTGCTGTGAGTTTGGCGAGCACGTCGTTCATGCCAAGCTGAACAAACCACCATAACAATAAAAGGTTCATTGCCAGAGCAATCCCCGCCTCAATATAAAAGAGGATCATTTGTTTGTGTGAGAACCCAGCACCATCTTTGAAGGTCCATCGTTTGTTGAAAAAGTAACCGTTTATGCCAGCAACAAGGAATGATGAAATAGCTGCGAATAGATAATTATCACTAAAAAATTGAAGATTCCGAGTGAGCACAATATACACAAATAGATCAATAACAGTATTAATCGATCCAACGACTCCAAAGCGTACTAATTGTGCTACTGTTTTTTTCATTCAAGTCACTGTACCAAATTTTTCACCAAAATCAAAGCCGCTCCGAGGTATTTCGGAGCGGCGATGTTCTTATTTTGCAATGGCCTTTGAGCGAATTGGTACCTCGTCCTCAAACAGAGACCCATACAATTCTCTTGTTTCTATTCCAACATTTCCCCAATCGTATTCAGCATGCACATATTGTCGCAATGTTTTACCTACTGCTTCAACTTCTTCTGTATGACGCAATGCATACTGTAATTGCTCTTGCAATTCATCGACGTTTTTGTTACGGAAGAGGAATCCACGTCCTTGTATTACTTCTCTATTTGGACCAATGTCACTGGAGAGCACAGCACATCCATAACTTGCTGCTTCCAGCACTGCAATGGAAAGACCTTCAGACTCTGATGGTTGTACATAGAGGTAGCAGTTTGAAAACAGTTCTTGCAGCATGCGTCCAGTCTGGTATCCGGTAAAGATGATGTTTGGATCGTCTCCCGCAAGTTGCCGTAATTCTGCAACATAATCATCTGTTGCTGCTGAGTCACCAACAATAACGAGTTTCTTTGCTGTGTTCAGTTGCTTATATGCATTGATAAGATGATGCATGCCTTTGTGTCGAACTAACCGAGCAACAGCAAGAATGTAGTCATCTTCCTGTAATCCATAAGCAGCGGTTATCATTGATGCTTTTTGTTTCTCCATCTGATCCACACCATTTGGAATGTATGTTGCTGATTTCGAAAATCTGTTTTCCGCATACTCTTGTAGATCACGCGAAACCGCAATTGTTTTGTGTGCAAAATGCATTGAAGTCCATTCTCCAATGGTCAACACTTTTCTGGCGAACCAATTCCATTTTTGATGCAATCGATCAGGACTATGAAAAGTTGTAACCACACGTGCACTTGGACGTAAAACACGAGGAATCCATGAAAGTAATGATGGACCAACACTATGGAAATGATAAATTCCTGGCTTCTCAATAAAGACAGCATGAAGTGTTACTACAAATGTGTGTATAATAGTATCAAAATGTTTTGAGCCAACAGCAAAAATTGAAACAAGACGAATATTTTCGTGCGTTGTATTGAATTCCTCAACCAACTCCTTCGGCGTATAATGAGGACGAGTATACACAATAACCTCTGTATTGGAATCAGAAATCTCACGTGACAAATGGTCCACGTGCTGTTCAACACCTCCCCACGATGCAGGGATTCCTTTTTGTCCGATCATTACTATTTTCATAGTGTCATGTTGTGATAGCCGTCTTTACTTTGAAAGACTGAATACCTTAGCAAAAAAGAGCGAAAATGTCAATAGCTGATGAGTATAGATAAAAAGGGCTATATATAGCCCTTTTTATCTATTTATATTGATTTATTCGGCGATTGGGACAGGTAACTCCACAGCAGAAGCGGTCTGATATAGTGTTGATTCAGTAAAACTATCTTGTGCTGATATGGTCATTCCTTGTGTTAATTGAGGGGTTTGTCCTATTTGCAAATGGTTTGGTGTTAAACGCACCTCAAATTGTGCGCCATATGCCTGTTGCTGTGGCGACAGTGAAGGTATGACCCATTCAAGGGAACGATCTGATTCCGTATATGATAAATGTGTCCCAGCAGAAACACTATACAAATTTGTCCATTCTACTTGCCCTGGTAGCGTCGTTCGTATATGAACATTCGACAGAGGATTATTCAAATTCGAAACTGACAATACAACGCGCATCGAAGTTACTTCCCATGGCCGTGGCGGATATGGACCGTATCCAATTTGTTCATTGTCTGGCCCATAATATATTGCCTTCCCTGAAAATTCTACTTGAGAATTAAATTTCGTTTCAAACTGTGCTGGTTCAATAGGCACGGTAGAATTGAGCTCTGGCGAATAGGCGTCTCCGGTAATGAATAGCATTGAACGTATCTCCTCGCCGGCTATAACAGCGCTTGGGATCGTAACGGTTACGATTGTTGCTTCTCCTGGTTGCAGTAACTGAATAGCTGGTGCGTGAAGTGCATCATTGTCGATTTCTGCGCCGGTCACACGTTCTACTGTACCATTTGCACTATGCTGCATGCGTACTCGCTCAATATTCACTGGTTCACCTGATACTCGCGCTGTGGTTATAATATTTTGCACTTCATTCGTTCCAATATTCTCTATACGAACATTCGCTACAATGCTTTCGCCAAAATTAACTACATCTGTTCCGGTAATACTTGCACGGACACGGGGAGCGACTATTTCAACAGGTGTACGTTGAGTGCCGTGAAATAGTGTTACCGATTCCTTAGCAGTTGAGTTGAAAATATCTGTCGATGCAGAAATGCCAAATTCAGACAATTGATCCCCTACTGTTCCGCCGTTCGTTGGTGGCTTAAAAATACCACGCAACAGTATTGTTCCGCTTCCTCCAGCAGGCACCGATCCTATATTCAAAGTCTGTGTACTGCCGTTGTATGCAAGTTGTTGTTGATCTCGTGAAGCGCTCGTTAGTGTAAAATTCTGCGGCAACGTTAGTGAGATGTTTACATTCTGTTGATCTAGCGAACTGGTATTTGCATATGTGACAACCCCATCCACTGGAACGTTATATATCACAACCGGTGGAAAATTCATGGCCACAGTAAACGCTGCGTCAGTAATTGTGAATCGATGCACTGTTGTTTCGTATTGACGTCGATTGAGATAGGTATATGACGTCACCACTCGGAGATCATATGTTTCATCAAGACTTCCGTAGACTATTCCTTCAAAATCAACTAAGCCACTATCTAATTCAATCAACTCGCCAAGTTCATAATGAACAGGGCTTGCTCCTTCCTCATCTGCTAATACAAATCCTTCGGGCAAAAACACATCAATCGTCACATCTTTTATAGCTCGATGCGGATTGAGATAGCTGACTGCAACGCTCATTTCTTGACCGCTGCGTACTTCCGAAGTGGTAAATACTCGAGTATCAATTTGTGCAGGTGTGAGGTAGAGGTAGAACCATATCCCAAGGCCAATATTTGCCGCCACTAACATAAATCCGACCGCTGCATAAATCGTATCAACGATCAAATGATGATAACGATCCTTATACTTGTCAGTTAAATAATGGACAACTGGGGGAAGAAACAAATGTGAAAACGTCCAAACAAAAGACAATGCCCATCTTGAAAAATGAGGCAAATGCACATGATGGAATTTCTTGACTGGCTGTTTTTTTGTTTTTGAGGATTTTGCCATATTATTGATTGAATATTGCAAAACTACTGGTCACAATCTCATCTATTCCGTCTTTGTTGGTATCTGCTGTAGATACCAATACACCACTTCGGCCAGACTCTTCATACGCAAAGAAACCGGTCGATAATAGCTTACCATTTTTGTTAAAAATGCGTACATGTGGCCCACCGCCAGGTCCGGATGCTGCAATAATTTCTGACTTACCATCTCCATTTAAATCACCGACAGCGAGATTCACACCAAGACGAAGATTGTTATCAAATGCAAAGAACCCAGGATTGATCACATCACAATTATTATTGAGAATACGAATATGAGGACCTCCTCCAAACCCAGCAGCAACCACAATCTCAAGTCGTTTGTCTCCATTTAAATCACCAACCGCAACATTGACACCTCCATTGAATCCAGGTGGATATGGATTGCATCCCGCATTCGTTAAATTCCCATCAATATCGAAAATGCGAACATGCGCTCCGCCTTTTTTTGGTCCGGTTACAATATATGTTTTTGTTCCACCATATAATGTACCGACAGCAATATTTATACCATCTGCATATGCGTCTCCATATGGCGCAAATGAAGCAGTTTTTTGATTTTGACTATTGTACACATCAACACGTGTTTTCCCTGCAACAACACTTCTACCTGAGCTTGAAATTTTGTGTATCTGCACCCCGCCTGGAAAGCTACCATCGTATGCAAAAAAACTATTTCGCATCTCTGTTCCATTACCATCAAATACTTTTGAGAATGCTCCGTTTATAAAAGTCGCATCACGCACCTGGCTTAATCGTCTTAACACAATAATGCCATCTTCAGCTGGAATAGTAACACTACCAATAACATCTCCAGAATTAATCGCTTTATCTTGTGTTCCTTTAATCTTTTCAAATCCAGTATTGAATGTCACTTTCTGCGCTGCAGAAGTGGAATTCACTAACACTGTTGCGTTTTCATAATCACGACGCCATACTCCAGCACGCAACGTAGCCGGATCTTTGGGTTCAAGCACGTTGTACGCACCACTAACTGCTTCTCCTATGTTGGTATCGTACTCATCATAATACCACCGCTCACGATGCGTCTGATCTCCATTATCAAAACTGTAATAGCCGTCATCCATAAGAGACGATGTTAAGCCATACCGAAATTTTTTGTAATTTGTTTTGTCACCTGAATTATTTACATTAGTGTTGATGATGGAGTATTGATCACGCGCGGCAAGTCTCATGATGCTAAAATATTCTTCCATTGAACTTGTCCACCCTCCATACACTGTTGACGGAAAATGCTCTAAACCAACTCCGTTTAAGTATCTATAATATTTTGTTCCACCGTTTCCTGTGATAATAAAATTCTTTCTGTTTTTGTCTGCGGCTTTCTTTGTTTGTTTTAATATCTTCTTTACACCTTTACTCCAAGCAAGATTTGCTTTCTTCTTCTTTTCTGCTGTACCGTCATTATTCAAATCAATCTTGTCCGAAACAAATGAAACCTCTTCCCATAAATTATCAAAGAAGACGCCATCCCAGATATCATCTTTCACAATCGCATCACGAACAAAATCAGCAAAAAAGTCATTAAACTGCTCGCCGTCAACTTTTGGCGCACGTGTACTAATATTCATAATGTCATACGTTGGCCACCATTCTGCTTTCTTACCACTCGCAAGTTGCACAATCCATTCTGGATTTTCTTCCAGTTTTTCACCAAGGAAGCGTCGTGCGGTACCTTCTGCCAAATCAGCAGCATCCGGACGAATGTCTGTCATTGAAATATACGCTAGCAGAACAATATCTGGATTGAGTTCTTTTAACTCCGCTAGCCGTTCCCTAGAAAATCGTTCATTTTCAACATCTATGATTAATACATCCCATGCAGCAAGCGTCGCTACTTCTTCATCACTGTCGATACTCCATTTAAAATTCCAATTTGCGATACGAGGTGCTCCATCTGGCCGTTCACTTGCATGAGCCGCAGTTGTCGGCATGAACACCATACATAACGAGATAACAAAAAATACACGCATCCAAACAGAAAACGCGGAAGTCTCTCTATATTGGGAGAATTTTCCTATGCTCATTCTGAATTTTAGTATACAACTCTTCGAGCTGTTGGAGGTGTGTTTCTTTTGTAAACGGGCTCTCTCCTAATGTAAGCGGCTCTGCATTACGCAATTTTTCAATCGCGTTTGCAAGGCTATCGGCACTTGCCGGCTCAAAGAGATATCCATTCTCACCCTCCTGTATCAATTCTACCAGACCACCGTGTCTTGCACCAATCACTGGTGTACCCAGCGCATGTGATTCATACACAACCATTGGCGCATTCTCATACCAGAGAGATGGAACCACAACCGCTTTTGACTCTTGCATGAGTGTGTCCACGGACTTTTTATCTTGAAAACCGATGAACGTACAGTGCTTTAAGTTCTTTTCTTTGGCCTGCTTTTTGAGTTCATCTGCCTCCTCCCCTTCTCCAGCAAATACAAACTCAATGTCTTTTACTTTTTCAGCAGCTTCTAACAATAAGTGTGCTCCCTTTTCTCTTGTGAGTCGACCAATAAATGCAATTTGATTCTTCTTTTTGATCGAGGTGTCGCGTTTTTTATCGACGAAGTGAGGAAGATACTGAATTTGATTTTTTTGCCATCCCCATTCGAGCATTTTTGCGTGCATAAACTTTGATGGAGCAATAAATCTATTCACACCCCAGTCGTAGCTCTTGAGTAAAATATTGTGAAAGCCCATCTCGAAGGCTGCAAGTGCAGATGATGCAGTTGAATCTTGAATACATTTATAGAGAATCGCATTCCAATATTTTTTGCTTTTACATCGTTCGCATGGTGATCCCTGTGTGAACATTTTATAGTTCGGGCACATCAACTGGTAATCATGCAGTGTTTGTACAATGGGCACGCCTTTATTTCTTAGGGCCACAATAATAGATGGCGTCAGTTGATGCGAGATATTGTGCAAATGTGCAACGTCTGGTTTTGTTTTTTTAACGAGTCGTTTTATGGAATCCATGGCCTCGAGCGAAAAGACATAATGCCCGGCCTTGCGAATAGATTTCTTTTTGGTGAAGTCAATGTTGCGAATAAAATAATCACTGTACGGCGACTCCAGATTCTTGTCATCGTGCATTGAAAAATGGATCACCTCATGGCCTGCTTCTTCAAGCGCTGTGCTGACATCAAAAAAGTAGCGCTCAGATCCGCCTTTGGGATAAAAAAACTTATTGACTTGTAAAATTTTCATACCAGACTATTGTACAGTGCTTCGAGCTTCTGCACCACCGTTTCGATAGAAAATTGTTGTGCACGCACGCGTCCACCTTCAATACAACGCTCTCTTAACTGCGCATCCTCCAATACTGTTTCTATAGCGGTTGCAGCTATAGCTGGATCTGTAAAATCAACCAGAAGACCGGACTGCTCTTGTTCAATAATTTCCTGTAATCCATCAACGTTCGATGCAATAACAACACATCCAGTCGCCATGGCTTCGACCGCCACTAGACCGAATCCTTCCCATATCGAGGGGATCGCAACAATATCAATATGAGCATACTCTTGTGCAATATCATTTATTGCTCCACGAAAAGTTACTTTGTCGTTGAGACCAAGTGTACTCGCTAGTGCTTCCAGCGATGGTCGTAATGGACCATCTCCAATAATCTCACAGTGATACGACTGCATCACATATGGCAACGCGCGCAACAGCTGTTCGTGCCCTTTTTGATCCACCAGACGGGCAATAATCGCTATGGTTGGCGGTGTGGTTGACTGTTTATTCTTGCTAGCGTTTTGGAACCGATCCAAATCTATACCATTCGCGATTTGTGTAATAGGAACTGAGGTGCTGCAGTTTGATTGTACGTACTGCTCTACAGCGTCTGAAATCGCAATAATACCACCTACATATTTTCTAGCTCGACACTTCATCTTGTGCTTTAACCATCCTTCATCTTTGTTGATGTTGTGCTCAGTTGATAGCACAACTGGAACACCGGCAAGTTGAGCAGCTTGTGTTCCCCATACATCTGCAGCAAATAGATGAGTGTGCACAATATCTGCATCCTGTTTTCTCAGTTCACTCGCAATCTTTTTTGCTAATCCAAAACCGAGTTTTGATTTTTTAGGAACGAGCGTAACCTGAATTCCAGCTTCTTCTAACCTACTATGAAGGGGTTGCTTCTCCTTTACATCCTTCAAGAGACTCATAACACTCACTTCAAACTGATCTGTGTTGAGCCGTGTTACCACATCAAACAATAGTCGCTCAGCTCCACCAATACCCAACCCGTCAATAATATGTACAATCTTTTTCTTATCCATGCTTCTTTTTGTTTAGTGCAATAGTTGCTGCAGCTAAGCCAACTCCAAGTGGTAACCACATTTTGGAAACAAAGTATGATGTTTGGAACAACTGAAACACAATCCCGCCAACCGCCATGAGGAGTACGGCAATGAGTAAAAATGACCATTCATCATCGTCATGCTTTTGTCGGAACGAATTCCAAATTCTATATATGATATATAGCAACAGCATTACAAAAGAAATAAGTCCCAACGCACCGAGTTCTGATCCAACTTTTTGAATAAACCCATGCGCGTCAAGCGCCTCTCCAAACATCTCTAGATACAGCGGATATGCATCAACCACAGATGTGAAGGTCCCTGGCCCGGTTCCATGCACCGGCCGGTCGGTAAATGCTTCCCAAGCAATGTCATTCAGAACGAGTCTGTTTTCGTTTGAGCTTTGAAAAGAATCCTGCCCAAAGAAAAATACAAGACCGAGTATAAGTGGGCTTGCGATTACTAATGTACCAACTGTATATTTCAATATTGTTTTTGCATGATGACGATATTCGAAAAAACCGAGTAGTATAAGTTCTAGTAATAACACAATCCATCCGGTTCGTGAAAATGTCAGTAAGTTCACGCCTGCCATTAATGCGATTCCGATAAAGTACAGTTTTTGTACCGCAATACGCTTTGCGCTCATCATTAAGTAGAAGCCAATTGGTATTGTGGTCACCATTACGTCTGCAACAAGATTGTGGTTTGCACCGAGCGGATTTTTTCCGAATATGTCGACCGGAATGACTCGTCTATCTAAAAAGG
Organism: uncultured Gammaproteobacteria bacterium; assembly: GCA_964569285.1. Lineage (GTDB taxonomy): Bacteria > Patescibacteriota > Patescibacteriia > UBA9570 > XYC2-FULL-38-9 > CAZMTW01. The sequence goes on along the minus strand of CAZMTW010000006.1, from coordinate 4,148 downwards.
TTGGAACGTTCACTGTAAAAAAACTATACACTCCGTATACCGCTATGAGAATTCCAACGGCATACATCGTTGCAAGGACGGTGTGCAGCTGTTTCTTTGATTTGAGTGTGTTGACTATGTAGAGGATATACACTGCATAAAAGAACAGAAGTGGTCGCAACACGAACTTCAGACTCATTTGTACATCCCAGGCTTGCGATGCTGAATAGAGCGCAACAACTATAAATGCTGCGAAAATTCCAATTCCTGGAAAGCGAAGTTTCTTTAGTTCTTGTGGGTACAACAGCGCTTTCCAGAAGATTCTAATCAACCACGCGCCGAGTGCACATAATCCAATCACATCCACGATAGGCGCATTGAGATTACTATATACAAATTCCCAATGCAGGAAGGGGTAGAAAAAAGCCATAAGGTACAGCGGTAACATGGGATATGCTCCGAATAACACAAAAATCATTGTTCCACCCATTCCAGCCAATGCAAGTAATGGATCAACCCACCATAATCCTGCAATCAAAACGAGCCACCCAAGGCTGAAGATTAATGCTACAGTCCGTACGCGGCCCGGTTGTTGTATATGTTGTACCAATTCTTGTACGCTCTCAGCCATGTTCGTATGATATCAGCTCGACAATGTTCAGTCGAGCAATCAATTAACTGATAGCGACTCCTGGTTTGAATTTATTCTTGAGTACCCATCCGGCAACATATCCGGGATGATTCCGGATTGCAGAACGTGCGGTACAGATCATCCAATACTGCTTGTCATCTTTGGTGATTTTCTTTCGTGCTTTTGTAGCATCATCAGAATTCCAGAGTTCTTCAAATTTTTCTACCTTCTTCAGGTCACCCATTTTGTAGTAATGGACAACAGAAGGATACACAATACCGCTTGGATCGAGATAGAAGAAATCTGTTCCCGGTTTTGAACTGAGTGGCTGGTTGCCAGAAGTTGCAAAGTTATACAAACCATAGGCAAAGAATGCTCGAGCCCATTTCTTTGGGCTGAACGATTTTAATTCATTCTTGATAATGTGGTTGAATCCTTGTTTGAGTAATACGGGATCTGGATTTTCATAGTTCTGTTTGGCTCCAAAATAGAAGTCTGAACTCTGAGCAAACGCCATAGTGAACTGAACACCTTTTTCCATTGCGAGATCGTACACCTTCGGCAGATCACCAACATTCGGAGTCATGGTCGTAAACGCCAATCGAATATTTTTTACACCGATACGTTTGAACATGTCGACCGTCTTCATGCATTTATTGAACCCATTCGGGATACGTCGCATTTCGTCATGCATCTCCCCCATTCCATCAATACTCACACCAACACCAATTTCTGGGAAGAATTTGAGAATCTGAACCATTTTTTCTTCGATCATCTCTGTCAGGAATCCATTCGTAGAGATGATCATTCGGGCACTTGGATTTCCTTCATGAATCACTCTGATGATTTCAACAATGTCTTTGTGTAGAAATGGTTCACCACCAGAAATATTAATGTCCTTTAATGAGGTTGGCAGCTTTTTGAAGTCATCTACGGTGAGTTGCTCGTGAGGATCCATCTTCCAAATGTCACACATGACACAGCGAGAATTGCAGTTATAGGTAATACCAATAACAGCGTCCACTGGGAGGGGCGCTTTTTCTGTATTTGCAGTGATTGTGGGTTGATTTGGTGTGTTCATGGGATTGTTTCCTCCAATTATTAACTTAGGAGTATAGAGAGAAAATGCCATTTTGTCAAGGATAGCCGTATACAGGGCTAATTTGAGCCTAGACTAGAGCGAAATTGAGTAAAAAAAGAGAGCCCTGCCCACTGGTCTGCCTTGCGGCGCGCCAGCGGGTAGGGACTCTGCTTGAACTCAGGCTACTTCATCCCCGCCTGCCGTACGGCGGTGGGGGGGGGTTGGCGCTGCGAACGCCTACGGAACGACCGGCGGATCGACGTACCCGCCCATCGCGGTGTAGCCGTTCCCCATGATCCAGCTGACCGGGCTGGACAGGACCACGATCTCGCCGAACAGGACTTCACCGCTCGCATCGACCGCCCAGGCATCTTCCGTCAGGGTGGCCGCGCTCAGGGCGCCGAGCCCGTCGTTGACTTCGACGGGCGTCATCGGCGTGAGGAAGTCGCTGTACCAGAACGAGACCCCGACCTGCAAACACGTGGGGACCGAATCGGTCACCCACCCGCCAGCGCTCAGGCCGACGGGGATCCACGACGGGTTGCCTTGCAGCGACCAGAAGCTGTCGTCGACGCTGCCGGAGCAGTTGTTGTCGACGTTGTCGCACAGCTCGAACGCGCCGGGGTAGACCCAGTCGTCGCCGTCGTCGCAGTCCAGACCACCGCAGATCGGGTCGTCGAACCCGTCGCCGTCCAGGTCGCCCAGCAGGTCTCCCTGATAGCAGTCCTGGTCGATGCCGTCATCGCAGATGTCGTCCGCGAATGGGTAGACCGTGACCTCCCCGTCATCGCAGTCGTCACCGTCCGCCAGGCACACGATCATGGACTGAAAGCCGTCACCGTCCGCATCAGCGGAGAGGGTGATGCCGTCGCAGTCGTTGTCGATCGCGTCGTAGCAGAGCTCGAGGGCCGACGGAGAGACGGCCGCGCTCGAGTCGTCGCAGTCGCCGTTGCAGCTCGTGAAGCCGTCGCCATCGAGGTCGAAGCCGTTGTCCACGACCCCGTTGCAGTCCTCGTCGACGCCGTTGCAGGTCTCCGCGACGCCCGGGTTGATGCCCAGGTTGCTGTCGTCGCAGTCGCCGTTGCAGCTCGTGAAGCCGTCGCCATCGAGGTCGAAGCCG
>CAZMTW010000006.1:0-1237 GCA_964569285.1 uncultured Gammaproteobacteria bacterium | reverse complement strand
TTGTCCACGACCCCGTTGCAGTCCTCGTCGACGCCGTTGCAGGTCTCGGTGGCGCCCGGGTAGACGGTGGGGTCGGCATCGTCGCAGTCCTCGCCCTCGGGCGAGCCGTCGCCGTCCGCGTCGACCTCCACGGCATCGTCGTCGTCACCCGTGGCATCGTCGTCGTCACCCGTGGCATCGTCGTCGTCCGACTCCACGGCCGGCTCGACTCCCACGCCCGACAGCGTGATCTCGATCCAGATCAGGTTGTTCGGCCCGCCCTGAATCAACACCTTTCCGTCGCTCTCGCCCAGCTCCGTCGGACGGAACTGGACCAGCGCACCGACGACTCCGCCGGGGAGGATGCTGTGAGCCGAGTTGCCGACGATGTTGAACGGGAGAGAGGCGCTCGTGCTGATGATGCACACCTCCGACCCCTCGTTTTCCATGCTCAGCTCGAGGGTGTTGGACTCGGTCGCGACCTCGACCTCGTCGAAGTTGAGGTTGAGGAAGGACTCGGGCACCCGGATGGTGCAGCCTTCGTCGCTCGAGGTGACACCCTGGGTGTCCACGCCGCAAGCGGCGAGGAAGTTGATGAGAACGAGAAGGGCGATCAGGCCCATCGAGCTCAGGTTTCGCGTGATTTCCATGTCTCTAGCTCCTAGCGATGTGCAGCGCAAGCGCCACACGAGGTGGGCGAGAGCGATTGAACGCCCCCGCCACAGTTGTTTGGGAGTTATTCCCACCCTCATGGCCCCGATTCGAACGGGTTGTCCGGAAAAAGACCACGAAGGCCGTTTCCATGAGGAGACAGCGGTACATAAAAATATGCCGCCATTTCCCCATAGAAACGGATTTGTTTATTGAAGTAGCGTAAGTTATCAAGATTGCACCATGGCTCTTGTCATGGACTGCTGGAACTTCATCGAATGAAGTTGCCACAGCCTATGGCAATATATTTGATTGAAAAGGTGTTTGAGGCAGCAGCGCGATATTCGCGTCCCACTGCCTCTCCCACCAGACTACTAGAAGAACCCTACCCGGACTCCGACGAGGGCGGCCCAGCCGAACTCCGACTGGATCGTCTCACCGGTCGCGAACTCGACCGCCCCCAGGTTCAGCTCGGCGAAGAGCTGGAAGTGCCAGGAGGCAGCCTCCGGAATCGGCTGCCACGCGACCTTCACCAGGCCCATGGCCCGGTTTGAGCCGTCGCCGACGAGGAGGCTCGTACCGCCTCCACCCATCTTGTCCGCACTGA
>CAZMTW010000005.1:0-19621 GCA_964569285.1 uncultured Gammaproteobacteria bacterium | reverse complement strand
TGCCTTCTCACCAAAGATGGCTCGAAGCAATTTCTCTTCTGCCGATAATTCAGTCTCACCCTTTGGAGTAATTTTACCAACCAAGATATCTCCAGATGATACTTCCGCACCAACACGGATCACACCGTCTTCATCCAAATTTTTCAGCTTCTCTTCTGATACATTTGGAATGTCACGTGTTACAACCTCGGGACCAAGTTTGGTATCGCGCACATCAATACTGTGGCTTTCAATATGAATGGTTGTATATCGATCATGTTGAACTAAACGTTCAGAGATCAAAATAGCATCTTCATAGTTTCCACCTTCCCATGACATATATGCCACAAGAACATTTTGACCAAGCGCCAACTCTCCTTTATCTGTTGCGGCTCCGTCAGCAATGATATCACCAGCTTCTACTATTTGACCTTTTGAAACCAATGGATGTTGGTTAATACTGGTCGAGGCGTTTGAACGAACAAAGCGTTTCAGGTCATGTGTTTCTGTTTTTGCTCCATCACCTTGAATCACAATATGATTTGCATCAACAGCAACTATTTTCCCACCTTCTTTTGCAACTGCAACTTGACCAGAATCTTTAGCAGCACGCAACTCAACACCTGTTCCAACAATTGGTGCTTCTGGACGCACACAAGGCAATGCTTGACGTTGCATGTTTGTACCCATCAACGCACGAACCGCATCATCATGCTCAAGAAATGGAATGAGCGCTGTAGAGATTGAAATAACTTGCTTCGGTGACACATCCATATAATCAATATCGCCAACTGCAGACACAATAGGCTTCATATGCTTTCGCACTTCAGCTCTATCTTTTAAGAAGTATCCATCGGCATCTACTTGCGTACTTGCCGCCGTCGTTGTTGTTTTTTCTTCTGTAAACGCATCTAAATATTCAATATCACTGGTTACGCGCGGTTTCACTGGAACGGTCTCAAGTGATTCAAGTTTCTTCGCATCTTCTTGTGAAATGGTATCACCACTCTTCACAACAACTGCACCATCGACCTCAATATCCGTACGAGCAATTTCATTCACTGCATCTTTTGGAGCTGGATTAGAAATCACTTTTCGGAACGGAGTCTCTACAAAACCAAAATCATTAATACGTGCAAACGATGCTAAGTGACCAACCAAACCAATGTTTGGACCTTCAGGAGTCGCAATCGGACAAATACGACCATAATGAGTACGATGCACATCACGAACTTCAAATCCAGCACGCTCTCGACTCAAACCACCAGGGCCCATCGCAGAGAGGCGTCGTTTATGCTCAAGCTCGGCTAATGGATTTGTTTGATCCATAAACTGAGACAACTGAGAACTCATGAAAAATTCTTTTACAGAACCAATCACCGGTCGCGCATTGACCAACTGACCTGGAGTGATGGTTTCTACATCACGCGTGGACATACGATCCTTCACAATACGTTCCATTCGAGATAAACCAATACGAAATTTATTCTGTACTAATTCACCAACAGCTCGGACACGACGATTACCAAGATGATCGATATCATCAGCTTCTTCTTGCTCGATATTTAAACGGATCACTTCACTGACGATTGCAACAATATCTTCTCGTCGAAGCACACGAGTATCAGGAACATTCGGAATGTCAAATCCAAAACGCTTGTTGATCTTGTATCGACCAACTCGACCAAAATCGTAACGATCAAAGTTGAAGAACATCGCATGGATTAATGAACGCGCGTTATCAACAGTTGCAAGATCTCCTGGACGAATACGCTTGTACACTTCTTTCAATCCTTCACCTTCAGATTTAGATGTATCTTTTTCTAATGTTGCTTTAATGTACTGATTATGTGGATCAACATCAACGTCTTTAAAGAGTTCAAGAATTTCTTCATCTGATCCATATCCAAATGCACGCAACAAAGCAGTTACAGGCACTTTACGTTTACGATCAACCTTCACATATATAACATTGTCATGGTTTGTTTCGATTTCCAACCACGCACCACGATTTGGAATAATTTTTGCACCATAATAAACACTTCCCTTCATGAAATCCGAAGTGAAGAACACACCGGCAGAACGAATGAGCTGTGACACCACGACACGCTCAATACCATTCACAATAAACGTTCCACGTTCAGTCATCAGTGGAAAATCACCCAAAAACACTTCTTGTTCTTTTACCTCGTTACTTCGCTTGTTAATCAACTTCGTCTGTACCCGCAATGCAGCTTCGAATGTTAGGTTCTTTTCTTTTGCTGTTACTTCATCAAAACGAGGTTCATCTAAATAATAGTCTACAAAGTGAAGTTCCAAGTCCCGCCCAGAGAAGTCCTCTACAGGAGTAATTTCATCAAACAGCTCTTTTAATCCTTCTTTCATGAACCAATCATACGAAGTTTTTTGAACTTCAATAAGATCTGGTAGTTCAATAGACTCATGACTGGCAGCAAACAGTCGTCTGCCTTCTTTTGTGGTGTTATTCGGCATAGTATGGTTATTTAGATATTTCAATTGAATTAATAGAGTAATAACGCGTAAATCCTAGCCGATAACAAAAAAGGGCAAGGGTCCTATGTACTTTGGACCAGCGCCTTTAGTGGGTATTATCGATTGTCTATATATATTGTGTAGGACACGCTTTTTTGGGCTTTTTTCCTATTTTCCTTGGAAAAATCATGCATCACATTCATCACGTGTTCTTGAGACCGACGTTCATAGTATAGATTATTCGCTATAGTGTCAAGTATTAAGTATATCTTTTGTCAAGAACAGTATCCACATGCTCACATTGACTAACCTTAGCAAAGAACAAATTTTTTAACTTTTGCAAGTCTTTTTACTCCTCAAGTTATAAACGAAAGTTACCCACATTGTCCCCATTGTTATGCACATAGGCAAAAAACCACTATTACCGCCTATTACTAGTAATGACTCTATTTACGTATAATATCTCGCACCACCTGCCGATCATCCCAATCAATGTGACGACCACCGGCAACAACCATTTTCTGTTCTGCTCCTTTTGATGGAATAAGTACAACGTCACCTTCTCGTGCAAGAGAAATCGCTTTTGCAATACCTTCACGTCTATCTAACACTTTCCAAAAATTCTCACCTTCAACCTTACCGCTGTCAAGAACACCCTTTGCCACCTCATTAATAATCTCTTGAGGATCATCGTCGTATGGATCCTCATCTGTCACCACTACAAGATCACATAACTCACCCGCGAGTTGTCCATTCTTGAAACGACGAGAAACATCACGACCACCACCAGTTGAACTACTCAGAGTGATAATACGTTTATCACTCTCTATACGCTTGCGACAAAATTCAAATAGCAAACGTAGACTCGTCGGCTCATGAGCATAATCAACAATCACAAAAAATGGTTGGCCTTCATCAATAAATTCCATACGACCAGGTACCGGATCCATCGTGCGCAGTGAAGCAACCATTTGTTCACTGGAAAGTTCGAACATGCTCCCAATACCCATTGCTAAAACAGCATTCGATACATTCCACTTTCCAAGCAATGGAATATATGCGGGCAAGCCATCTACTTCAAACAACGTACCAGTGAGTGACTCTTCTACATTACTGTAAGAAATATCCGCATCACCAGAACCCACTGTCTTTTTCACATGATCACCAATACTCAAAAAATCCTGCACGTGCTCAGAATCATTATTTCCCACACTCGCCAATACAATCTCCTTACCATTAATCACCTTGCGTGGAAGTGATGCAAGATGGTGAAACAATTCCAATTTCGCTTTCTTGTAATTTTCAAAACTACCATGCGAGTCAATGTGCTCGGGTGTTAGATTTGTAAACGCGCAGACATCATAATGAATTCCAATATGGCGCCATTGCGCAATACCTTCGGATGTCGTTTCAATAATAGCTACATCGCATCCCGCTTTGACCATTTGACGCAACAACTTTTGCATCTGGAAGCGTCCAACCATACTCATCTTTGATGTGTTCAAATGATCTTCGGCACCAATGCGAATATTAATAGTTCCAGTGAGACCAACCGTATGCCCTGCATCGGTCAACATCTTCCACAACATGTTCGCCGTTGTCGATTTACCCTTCGTGCCAGTGATTCCCACAACAATCATCTTTCGAGATGGATGTCCATATACAACAGACCCAAGCATTGCAAGCGACTTGTGGTACACCGACAACCAACCTGCCGGAATAATTTTCTTTAATACAGCTTTCATGCCCTCACCTTATATGAAGCCAAACAATTTGCCAAGGAAGAGGAGGTACGCAAGTACAAACAACATCGCCTCTGCTTTAGTAAATTTCTTGTCTATCAATACCAACCAAAGCAACAAAATAATACCTATAAGCATTGGTAACCCAATTCGAAACGCCACATCATCAACAGTCAATGTTGTTACCATGCCACCAATACCAAATATAACAAATAAATCAAATATATTTGATCCAACAATATCACCTAATGCTAAATCAAAATTACCTCGTCGCGCAGCAGTAACTGCAACAACAATTTCTGGCAGGGATGTACTCACAGCTAACGCAGATGCAGCCACTAACGACGTACCAATACCGATAATATGTGCAATTTCAATAACTGCATCAACAGTAAACTTCGAAGCAACAAATAGCACAAGTAATGACACACAAAATGTAAAGATTATCCGTATGTTCAATGGCTGATGTTTCTTCTTTCTTTTATGCAATTTCATTTCTACTTCTTCACCATGCCTCATCGTATACACATAGAATAAATACACTCCGTATCCCAGTAACATAATAATACCTTCGGTCGTGGTGAACTCTCCGTCGAGCAACATGAGAATCAAAAAAACGGCTGCACCCAAAAATAACGGCAAGTCGTTGGCAATCAAATCCCAATCAAAACGAACAACACGTCGGGTCAACAACACTGCCAGGCCTAACCCCAATAATGTATTCGCCATAACTGTTCCAATAACCGTACCTGCCAAAAACTCTGACTCACCCGCGACCGTCCCAAATAGCGAAGTAAATGCCTCTGGAGCTGAGGTACCAATAGCAACAATAACCGTGCCAACAATAAAATTTGGCAGATGTAATGCCTTACCAATTTGTTCAGATGCGGTCGTGAAATACTTTGCCGCCCTCACTAATACATATACACTAGCAATGAAGACGAATACCCATAGACCAAATGTAGTGGTCAACATAGTATTAGTACACCCATCCAGCAGCGACATTTACTGGTACTGTCGCGCCACCAAACGGAAATATTGTATCTTTTAATGTTTTACCGTTATTGGTATAAATTTGTACTGTTGATTGTCGACCACCATTACTACCAACAATGATGCGATCCGCTCCGACTTGTGTCAGGTCTCCTGCGCTGAGCGTCGAACCGCCATTAAAGGACTGAACGAATCCATAAAATCCTGGTTGAACCTGAGACGCACTACTGCTACCGGATCGTTGAAATGCTTGAATAAATGAAGAACCATCTGCCTGTACAGTAATAACAGATTGCGCATTTTTCTTCTTACTCAATTTTGCAGCGCTCATACGCATGCCTTGATTAAAAGATGAACCATATGGAATGAAACTCGTAATCTTCGATCCGCTTGATGCGTTATACACCATCACCTCTGCACCATCACCAGGTGCCACTGCAATCTCATCTGCTCCTTTTCCATCCCAATTTACTGCAGTAATTGTTGCTCCAGCATTGGTATTGCCATCCAATGCCATAAAACTTTTAATCAATTTTCCGTCCATTTCAAATATTTTCACTTGTGGTCCTCCTCCCGGTCCAGGTATAGTCGCAATCTCATCACGTCCATCATTATCAAAATCACCTGCGGCCACACGAACTCCTCCGGTGAAGCTGCGGTCATACGCAAAGAAATACGATTTCTGTTTACCGTTCGCTTCATACACACGTACTTCTGGTGCACCCACAGATGCCACTGCCGTAACAATTTCTTCTTTGCGATCTTTATCAAAGTTACCAACAGCTAATTCCACACCGTACGGAAAATTACCACCAAATGCAAACCAGGTTTGTTCAAATAATTTTCGTTTCGTATTATACACTCCAATCACTGTGCCAGCGCCTGGACCTGGAGCGATCACAACGCGATCACGAGCAATAAATGTTCCTTTTTTCTTTTTTGAAAACTGTGAATTTTTGAAATCATCAATCGCTTTTACTTTATATTGATAATTGACATTATTTCGTACTGTTACATCTACATATGATGTTGATTTGCTACCCACTTTCGCAAGTTTCACAAATTTCCCCTTCCCAACTTTTCTAAAAATGATATATTTTGCTACGTCTTCATTTTTCACTTTATTCCATGACACAAGCATACCATTGGATACACGACCAATCGTCAATTTTGTCGGCTTCTTCACAATCGTATCTACAATATATTCAAAACTTGCTGACTTACTCGACACATTTCCTTCTATATCAATCGCCTTAATCAAAAGATAATAACTAACACTATTACCAGAAACTTCTGCCGACTCAAATGTTACTGTTGTTTGCAATACACCTTCAGTTACTGGATCAGCATCTGGATTAGTGCCAAAATATACATAATATCCCGCAATTCCCGAATCATCTGTCGAATCAGTCCAACTAAAATATGGTGTCTGCTCGTTTGTTCTTGTTGCTTCACTCACCGTGCTACTACTTGTCGAATCAGTGAACGCTATTATTGTCGCTGGTTTCGATGGACGATTGGCTAAATCAATATTACTCAAGGCAGATTCAGCGTCCACACGGCCAGCTCCATATTCAGTCGCAAGACCAATATCAATACTCGAATCAACAACAATATCGTATAGCTGCGTATCGGTAAGCGCGAGATTTGATGCTTTTACTAAAGCTGCAACACCAACTACAACAGGAGTGGCCATTGATGTTCCAGACATATATCCATAGTCATCAGTAAAACCAGTAGCGGCATCATTTGTGTATAGTGTTGAATAGATCGAGGAACCAGGCCCGGACACATCAACGCACGTTCCAAAGTTAGAGAAGGATGAAGCTTCATTATCAACCGTCGTAGAACCAACACCAAGGACACTGTCATAGCATGTCGGAAAAAATGGATCATCATCAATGCTCGTCCCATCATTACCTGCTGCAACAACCACTAGCACTCCGCCGGCGATAGCATACTCAGTAGCCGACTGTAAAATAGTTGTAGATCCATAACCGCCAAGGCTCATATTAATAATGTCTGCACCATTATCTGTTGCGTATCGAATAGCCTCACCAATAGCAGCATCAGTACCAGAGCCTTCATCATCAAGTGCTTTCAATGCCATAATTGAAACATCCCACACCACACCAGAAATACCAAGTGTATTATTTCCTATTGCACCTATAATACCCGCCACATGCGTTCCATGTGTAACGCCTGTATCAGCGCCACCATATCCATCGTTATCAACACCATCTGGATCTGGATTTGGATCACCTGTGAGATCAACAAAATCATATCCATTGACATCATCAATATATCCATTTGCGTCATCATCAATACCATTGCCAGCTATCTCACCTACATTGACCCAAAAATTTCCAACTAAATCTGGATGATCCATATCAACACCTGTATCAATGACGGCAACAATCACATCAGAAGAGCCAGTTTGTGTATTCCATGCAGCTTCGGCATTAATTCCTCCCGTTGTATTTACAAGGTGCCACTGGAGAGAAAGATCCGTATCATCCGGTGTTGTTGCTATGCGCCGAATCATATTTGGTTCAACAACTTCAACAGTTGGATCTGATGCGAATTCTGCTACTACTTCTTCAATTGTTGCACCATCATCAATGTTCACTTTCCATTGTTCTTGGGAAGATGTTGTGCTTATACCAAATTCCTTCTCTACGACAACTTCTGCCGTACCAATATTCTCATGATTGTATCGACTATGCGGTGAAACACCTTCTTCGTATTGAACTAAGACACTGGAGGTATCATATACTGGTGTTGCGGCCAAAACCGAGGACGAAAAAAACAAAAAAACAGCGGTTCCAAAAAAAATCGCTGCCACAATGTTCTTTGCACTCAAACTAAAAAAATAGTAGCTCTCTCCATTTTCCATGAATAAATCATACCATATTTTTAACTCTTTTGCAAGAGACTACTATATATGATCAAAAGAAACGTCAAATCTTCACCAACGCTATCAAACATTATCCAAAAAAACACGAATACAATTCGGGTTTTGTTCGGTTATCCACAAGCTCAACTTGACGTTCGGGTTTTCTTCGGGTACTGTAACAACATCAAACGATAACCAAACAAATATGACAAAAATACTACCAAAAAAGAAACAACAAATACTCTCCTTTTTAAAAGACTACATCGAGGACAAGTCATATGCACCAACATTAAAAGAAATCGCAGAGCATTTTGGCCTATCATCCCCCGCAACCGTCCATGAACACATCGAATATCTAGAAGAGCATGGATTTATTCAGAAAGATGACGGAACAATCAAAATAACAGATTACAACGAAGATGAGGATGAAACATTCCTTGAGGGCGATTCGATCCAATTACCCATTGCCGGCCTTATCACAGCAGGTTATCCAATTGAAGCCATTGAAGATCGAACTGAGATGTTAACAGTACCAAGAGAACTCGCACGAAGACCAGACTGCTTTGTACTCAAGGTGAAAGGTGACTCAATGGTCGAAAGTCTGATTGATGATGGAGACTATGTAGTTATGCAGAAACAAGACTATGCCAGTGATGGAGATATTGTGGTAGCACTACTCGATGATGGATCTGCAACACTCAAAGAATATCATAAGGAAAAAAATTACATTCGATTACAGCCACGCAATCAAAACTACAAACCTATTAAAGTAAAAAATGTTGTCATTCAAGGAAAAGTAGTAGGAATCATTCGCCAATACTAAATATATGTCATTCGCCCATAACACACCCGTACAATTTGTTCCTGGAATCGGAAGACGCACTGCCCAAGTACTACACGACCTTGGAATTCATACTGCAGGACAATTCAACAACATGCCAACACGCGTACTTGTTGAATTATTTGGACCAAGCATCAAAGCAGTAATTAATACCATAAATATTCCTGTACAACGTTCCACAAGGAACAACCTCGGCTCATCAACAAAGAAGGAAATGGTAAAACCCACATTCATGCGCAGAATTCGACTCGCAGCACAGCTGGTATCAGTGTTATAAAAAAAGGCCCTTGGCGAAATATGTGCCATCGGTCTTTTTTTAATCAAAACAAACTCTCCTGGTGCGCAAAGGTTTCTCCTGTTTCTTCAATATTCCATACTTGGCTGACAAAAAAACGAGCTTTATTGTGCAATAAATGACAATACGCCTCAAACTTATCACCATCAAATGAAAGTATTTCAATCTTTCTCTTCACTATTTCCTTTTTGCCATCTTCAACTTCAAAATATTCTATATCCAATTGCACATGATTTTTAAATGCATCCTGTAATTTTTTCAAAATCAAAGGTGGTTCTCCCCAATTGATCGTAATCGGCTTTCTATCTCCTCCAGAGGGATAATATAACAACCCATGTCGTTTTCCATATTCATACACATCTCGTGTTACGCGAACATCATCCAAACAATACTTTGCCAGCGATTCATAATCACCTTCACGGTACCATTTGATGGCATCTAAGCCGTTACCAGACTTCCCAGCAAACAAAGTTCCTTGCGCAACACTTTCAAGCTTCAGTCGATGGCCAAGATCTTTCTCTATTTCTTTTAATATATCCAAATGCGGTAATGCTGAGAGATCAAGATTTTTAAAATATGGCTGTAACACCGGAACGTCGAAGTTAATAGAGTTGAATCCTATGAGCATTGGACGTTCAATTTCCATAATCTTCTCTAGCTTTTCTAACTCATCCTCAAAAAAACCAAAAAATGTATCTTGTGAATATGAATATACTCCAACATAGGAAACACCCAACTGTTCTTTATTGTCAAAACCACCGACTTCATCAAATGTTTTTTGAGTTTCTATATCGAATACAATTATTGGGGGAATATCACTCATAGTTTCTTGTTATATTGTTCCGTCCTCAAGCAACAATTCAATGCGTTGTTTTGCAGGACAAATTGATAAATAATCACAACTTTTACAATACTCATTCGGTTGTGGAGCGAACTCTTTTTCCTTTTGTATATCTGCAACACGCTCACGAACATGTTGAACTGCAACATCGGATTCCTTTTGCGATATGTCCACAGTGTGCCATTCCATTGTCTTCAAATATAAATAACTTGCTTTACTGACAGGCTTCTTCTCATTCGCAGATACAATCAAGCCGTATAACACAAGTTGCAGATCGGAAACAGTCTCAGGATCGTATTTCCCTGTTTTATAATCAATGACATGCAACGTTCCATCCTCAAGTTCATCTGCTCGATCAATGCGTCCAAGAATCTTGAGATTATTATCAACATCCATATCATAATAATCTTCCAGCATGACTGGCGTCACGTTGAGATCCATTCGATGTATATAGAGACGCAACATGCTCAATGCTTTCACTCCCCATTTTGCTTCATCTTCGCGACTACTAAACCCTGTACGATTTTCAGTCCATCGACGCCGTAAAATCTTTTCTAATTGTTCATAATTTCTATCCTCTGGTTCTAGTTGAGTATAAAAATCATGCAGTGCATTATGAACATGTGCACCCATCGTCAGATACGGCTTTGGCTTCTTGTATTCCTTGTCTAATGTATCAATATACTGAAACTTGTACTGCTGTGGGCACAAGTCAAACATATTCAATTTAAACGGCGAGGCTCTAAACATGTAAATAGAAATCGTTAGAAATGTTCCTGTACCAGCTCCTGCAGAGCCTCCTCGTCTGGTATCCAGTAGTATAACTCTTTTCCAAAATCAGGGGTATAGATTCTCCCACCTTGCCCTGGAATGGTATCTTCACTCATCTCACCTATGCTAACTTTCCCCTTACGCGATACACCAGCACCTATCAAAAATCGAATTAACTTGGTTTGCTTAAAGTCCAAACGCGCTTGATCAGAGTCCTTAAAATACGCGAGAACTTCTTTTATCACAGCTGGATCTTTAACTTGTGTGATTAAAGAACGAAGGATTTCGCGTGCATCAGCCTGTCGATCAAAATCAGATCGCCCTCCAGTAAACCGATCTCGAATAACAACAAGTGCCTCCTCTCCTGACAACGCACCACTAGTGAGCGCAGCTGTATCCACTCCATCAAACTTTTGACCTGTGCTCGCACGAGAAGAAACAGACGCTCCACCAATGACATCAACAATTTCCGCAAAACTTTCAAACGTCACTTCGATAGTAGCGTCAATTTTAATATCTAATAAATCTTCAACAGCTGTACGCGTCAAATCGATATTCCCGAGTAGCTTTCCATCATCAGGGCGATCTCCCAGAACATAAAAATGAGTCATCTTTTGGAGGCCCCACTCTTCATGCTCCACTTTCGTATCTCGTGGAATACTTAAAAAGAAGGGCTCCGCATCAGCTTTTTTTGGAATAGTAACAATAAACATAACATCTGAACGTGCTCGCTCTGTTCCTCGTTGATCAGAACCAAC
This sequence comes from uncultured Gammaproteobacteria bacterium, assembly GCA_964569285.1. GTDB lineage: Bacteria > Patescibacteriota > Patescibacteriia > UBA9570 > XYC2-FULL-38-9 > CAZMTW01. The sequence continues at coordinate 8,012 of CAZMTW010000005.1, read as the reverse complement.
AAACAACACTGTATACTGCGAGGGTGCAATGACATCAAAAAAGAACATTGTCAGAAAGCCCATTGCGATGAAACCTATAATACTTCCAATAATAAATGTTTTTCTTTTGTTCATCGTCTGTTTATTAAGAAAATGTTGCTTTCATGACTTTTCGTACAACATTATTTTGCCGTCCAATAGTGGGATATAGATGGGTATAGAAGCCAGTCCGAGCATGTAATTCAATGATCACACCACCGGTCCTATGGATCGATTTACTACTGTCTGGGCACAGAATATCACTACCTGCAGTAGGTTCAAAATGCTTTCGCTCCTCATTATTTATTTCTATTATCTGGCTCACTAGGCGCAGATCACCTAGAAGATCGTCTGCATTTCGTTTGTATACTGTTAATGGGCTACCCATACAATTTACACTGCATTACGCTTAAACGAATTAATCATTGCAATATAAAATTGACGTTGCCACTTTTTTTGATCCGCGTCAAAAAATATTCCTGGCTTTGGTGTTAATTCAACAATCCATGGTTGTTGTTTCGTATCAAACAATATATCGATCGCAAAAATCTTCGGAGAAAAATACTGTAATCTATTCAATACCTCATCAACGAGAGGCCAGATCTGTTGCGGAAGTTTCTTTGTGTCAATAATTTTCATAGTTCCTCCTTGTGCAACATTTGCCAACAAAGAACCAGGTGCTGGTGTACGCACATAACCGTATATTAATCTATCATCAACAAAGGTGATTCGAAGATCGTGATATCCTTGAACAATGTCTGGTATCCCTTTCGAGCTGTCAATAAACTCCTGAACAATAACAGGTCGCGTAACTTGTAGTGCCTTCGCTTCGGCCCGCTTCAGAATTTGAACAGCTTTGCCTCCTGTTCCATATTCTTCTTTAATAACAATACGCGTTCCCTTCATAGCTGCAATAACATCACGGAGCTGTTTTGTGGTAGAAGCCCGATGATACGCTTTTGAGTACTTTGGAAACAATAGACTAGAATAAAATTTATTTCCAATAAGTAATGCAAACTCAGGATCATTTAATACAGGATAATCGTCTCGTATGCGCTGAGCAATATACGGCAAGCGTAAGGAAGCACTAGAAAACAATTTATCATGAATCAAATTCGGTCGAATCTTCTTGCACATTTTCCATTGACCATGTTCAAACGTCCACCCGTGTTTGAAAATTTTCTTCTTCGAGTCGTACCATGCATGTCCGACAAGATACAACTTTACTCCACGTTGAGCAGCAAGCCCAGAAAATAATTGATAGCTTTTATCATATATATCTCCGACGGTAAACGGCGATGCTATTCTCCAATTTTCACGACCACTTAAAATACATACATTTTTCATACAGGCACAACACTATGAAGGATCAACATCGTACTTTTGTTTCAACGTTTCAATTTTATTTTCAACCCCACTTAATGTTTTTTTCAACTCCTCTGCAAGTTGTAACCCTTTTTCAAACTGTTTCAAACTAACGTCTAAATCTAAATCATCATCATCGAACGAGGCAACAATATGCTCCAGTTCCTCAAACTGTTTTGCAAATGAACTCTTTGGTTGTTTTGTACTTTTTTTCGGCATAGTACGTGAATTGTATGCCGTGGCGAGCCAAAAGTCAATGTAATTATCGCCGACGTTTACTCTTTTTCACCAAATAATCAACCATCATGCCCGCCGTATCAACTCCAGTCAAACCCTGCGCACGTGGAAAGTAACAAGGATAATTAACCTCAGCAACATAATACTTACCATCACTATCAATTAATATGTCCACACCTCCAAATTCAACACCGATTAATTGAACTGCTTTTATTGCCGTTTTCTGAATTTCTACAGAAAACTTTTTTTTCACAACGGTTGGCTCTTCACCAACATTACTTCGAAAATCATCATCGCCTGTCAGATACTCATAACTATCGACTACTTTTTTTCCAAGAACAATAAGGCGAGCAGAACCACGCACATCAATAAATTGACGTAAAATAAATCTTTCATTCCTGCTATTCAGGTAATCAACAACAGAAAGTAAGGAAGACATAGAATCAAGTTTCATGACTCCAATCCCATGGCTACCGCCTGTCACCTTTATGACGATAGGGAATCCACCAAGATGATCAACATACGCACTCAATCGTTTTCTATCCGCTCCGGCGAACATAATAGTGGTCGGTATAGAAATATCGTTCCGTTGATGCGCAGGTATTCCAGGAAAACGTACTGGGAATTGATGTTGATAAAATGTGGTCACTGTTCCATCAACGAGGTAGTTTTCTAGTATTCGTTCAGAAGTTCCAGTACTGACTCGATATAACAGGTCCTTTTTTGTTAATGGAATCTTTTGCGTATAATCAAATGTCTTTCCATACAATTCAACATACTCAATACCACGTTTCTTACATGCTGCCTTTAGGTATTTGTTTGAGTTTGATTCTCCTTCTCGAGTAATACAGTAAAAAGCCATATATACAATCTTTATAATAATTACGTACCAAAGCACATCATAACACCTCTTTCTCTATCAGTCACACTACGCAAAGGCTGCAAGTAGGATTGCCCTTGCCACATCTGTTGATTTCCCTTGGGTCGGAAAATGATGCATACCAATATCAGGATGTTGATTGATTTCTAAAATAACTCCTCCAGTTTTCTTCATTGGTTTAGAAATGTCTTTGCATAAAAAATCTAAACCAGCCAAACCAAGATCAAGTGCCTTTGCTGCTTTAATAGCGATAGCAGCATTATCTTTATGAATCTTATTGTTCATTTCATTTACCTCTCCACCAGCTCCAAAATTACACACATTCTGCAATTGAATATGTTTCCCTTTTTTTGGTGTAGATCGAAGCGACAATTTTTGATGCTTCAACGCATTTTTCAACTCGACATTCACGATAATTGGCCCCATCTTAACATCAGTAGATTGTTTTCGAATTTCATTTTTTTCCTTCATGAGATCACGAATCGAACTGTGGCCATCTCCAATAACATATGCCGGCACTCGCAACATGACACCAACAACTTTATTATTCACTACCGTCACTCGATAATCGTTCATCCCAGAGTGAAACTCCTCCACCAACATTTTTGAATATTTCCGAAAACTACTTTTCAAATATTTCATCATCTGTTTGTGTGTTTTGATATTGGTGATTACTCCATTTCCCTTTACCGTTCCACTTAATGGTTTTACCACAACTGGAAACCGTAATTCTGATGCATCAAATGACCCTTTTTCAAATGCCTTCTTCGAAATACGCAGGCTAAGCGGAACAGGAATTCCAGCATCATGCAAAATTGAATTGGTAACATATTTATTATCTGCAATTTGTGCACCAACATATGTATTCAATGGTGTGGCTATATTGCGAAACAAATGTGATTTTCCTTTATGCCATACCCGAAACATATTCATGTTTTCATATATTTCCAATCGATAACCCAAATCATATGCGGCCTGCGCCATTAAACGATTTAATGGACTCTGTCTTCCTATAAGTTTTTTTGCGTTCTTTGGTGTAACTCGTGTAAGTGATATCATGTGTTTCGACAAATTATGAATTAAATATGATAAACGTTGATGTGAAATCAATCCGGCTCAATAACTGACTGTACATTGCCATCATGGAAACGGGTGACAATAGTCTGTCCTTTTTTAACAGCTGATACTGTTTTTATTAACTGACCAGAAGGAGTTGTGGTCATACTGTATCCACGAGTAAATAAACGTGTTGGATTTAATGACTGTAACAAATGAGTTGCTGCCTCAACTTGATCACGTTTTGCCCTCACCATTGCTTCCATAGAATGAAATCCAAATAACAATCGTTGAACAACGGAATCAAAATGGCTCACTTGCTGACGAGCACGTTCATCGAGTACATGAATAATCGCTGTAATATCATGTTGTTTCTGCACAAGCGCTGCTCTAATCGCACGATGCATTCGTTCGGTGGCTGCAAGTAATTCATTTTGTACATCACTTTTATCTGGAACAACCATCTCTGCTGCATTTGACGGTGTTGAAGCACGCACATCTGCAACAAAATCAGTGAGGGTACTATCGCGTTCATGACCCACGCCAGAAACAACTGGAATAGTGCTAGCAAATACGGCACGTACAACATTCTCCGAATTAAATGCATGCAGGTCTTCAAGTGACCCGCCGCCCCTCGTCAGAATGAGGCAATCCAAATCAGGGTACTCTTCATTCAGTTGTGCCAGAGCAGCTGTAATAGATGATTCTGCTTGTTGACCTTGCACATTCACATACGCATGCACAATTTCTATACCTGACCATCTATTATCCAATATACGCAGTACGTCCGTATATGCTGCCGCATCTCTACTTGTCACCAAACCAATACGTTGCGGGAAACGTGGAAGTGATCGCTTGCGTGTATCATCAAACAAACCCTCTTTTTCCAATTGCTTTTTCAATAATTCGTACGCTCGCTGTAACGATCCATCGCCTACAACCTCTACTTGTCGCGGACGAAACACTACCTGTCCCTTTTTGAACATTGTTGGGGATCCAACAACTTGCACTTCCATTCCATCTTCTAACGGGGTCTTCAGATGAAATGCCATCATAAAACATTTCACAACGGTTTGCTCATCTGCAAGCGTAAACCACACAAATCGATTTTGTGAAATACTAAAATCCGATACCTCGCCACGAATCGCAACCGTCACTTGACCAAGAAGCTGGTTTAATTCTTCTCTATATTCTGTAACAGAATATACCTTCATTGAGATGCAAATCCAGGAGTAACAGAAAGCGCATATTCAGCTGGTCGCGAAACTGCATAATTTTTCTTATCATAACTGGACTCAAATGTATCTGCACGGCCCTTCACTTGTAATGCCATGACTTCCGATGCATCTTTTTTCCATTCATGAGCAAACCGTTCAACCACTTCTTTAGAAACTCCATCGGTTCCAGTAACATACATGGTCCTTGCCTCCTCACCTTCTGAGCCAGGGAACCAAAAATCTCGTTTAATCTCCATAACGTTGATTGTTACTAATCTTACAACGGAAGATTGAATGAAAGATCTGTAGCGGTGAACGACGTGTGTTCACTCACTTCAGTAACATACGGTGTGCCAGGTCGTTGCACATGCACATAATACGCATCAGGACGTACTGTATACATGGCATCAATCTCACTTCCTCTATCTGTAATAATACATATCTTCTCCGTACTTGGAAAGGCCTCAATTTCCTCAGATTTATCACGTTGAGTGAGAATAACAGTTTCGACATAATCTGTTAGACCGCTACCATCAATTTTCCTTTTCTGCCACATTGGGTCTCCATACGAAAGTAATACGAGTATCTGGTCCGAATATCGCTGTAAAAAATCTACTGCATCTGAATATACAAATTGAGATCCTTGTGCAACCAATTCTACTGCTACTGCAATCGCGGCTTCACTATGTTCTTCTGGAATGAGCGCTGCAATGTGCTGCTCTAATTCATACGAACCAACCTCTTTCATTTTTTCTTCTTCTGCAGCAAACAATTCTGCTGTAACACCAAATGGCTTCCATACAGAAATCAACGCTTGACGCAACGCATGCGTATCGAACAATGTATAATCAAAATCTACTATGATGTGCATAGTGTAAGGAGTGTTTGGGCTACTTTTTCACCAGAGACAAACTGTGTTGCCGTATCATCAACAAAATCATCCCGAATAATTCGTAGAGAATCAGATAATTGGTCATTATCTTTCACCCTCTCATATCCCGCCGGAACAACAACAGACGACGAATCAAACAATACCACATCAAGGGTTACTGGTTGAATATATCGATGAAGTTCGTCAACATAATCAGCAACAGAAAATCCATCAGTTTCACCACTCTTTGTTGAACGATTACACACATACACCAACGTAGAAGTTGCTTTTCTTCCCTCTAATGCATGAACTACTCCCTGCACAAGTAGGTTAGGAACAATACTGGTGTATAGATCACCCATGGTCAATACAATACAATCAGCAGCACGAACAGCATCAACGACTTCACGAGTAACATGTGCCACCGGTTCAAGATACATACGTGCTAATGTTCCAGCTATGCTCACATCTGGAGCATCAATCACACCTTCACCAATAATTATTTCATGACTCATAAGTTCTGCACACAAATCAACCGGCTCTTCAGTCACTGGAAGAACTGTTCCTGTAGCACCAAGCGCATGTCCTAGTGACGCAAGTGCGGTCGTCATACTTTTCTTTTTCTGAATTTCATCTGCAATAATCAAATTACCTAATGCGTGACCATCGGTATCTCTTCCATTCCATTCTTGCTCCTGCTCAGGACCAATGAGTGCTGCAAGGCACCGACGTACATCACCAACAGCCGGAATGCCACGATCTTTTCTCAAAATACCACTCGATCCTCCACTGTCCATCACTGTCACGATAGCGGTCACATAAGCATCAACACCACGTAGCGCACGCAACAGTTCAGACTGTCCATTTCCTCCGCCTATTGTAACGATCCGTGGGCGCATGACTCTAGCTTACAAATAATTATGTCGGAATAAAAACTCTTCTACACGAGGAATATCTTCGGGCGTTCCAAGATCAACCCAATCAACCGAAGATCGTTCAACATGTACCTTACCCTGGTCTGCCAACATATTCAGCGCATCTATAATTTCAAATTCACCTCGAGGAGAGATCAATACCTGCCGCACAATAGAAAAAATCGTTGGCTGAAAACTATACACTCCCAAATTAATATAGTTGCTTACTGGTTCTTTTGGCTTCTCGACAATCTTTCGTAATTGTCCATTCATATCAGCATCAATCACACCATAATGGGTTGGATCTGGATGATGAATACCAACCATATGTGTCATGCCGTCATCGTTTCTGAGAAGATCAAATACATCCGGCGTATACAACGTATCCCCGTTCACAAGCACAAATGGTTCTTGTCCAACAACATCTTCAACTGCCTCAACAACTGATGCTGTACCATGCTTGTCTCCCATTTTTTCTAATTGATTCACAACGGTAATATCATACGGTTGGTCTGCAAGAAAAGCTTCCATTTTTTCTGCATGATAACCCACAACAACAATAATACGTTCAAATCCTGCAGCATGAATCGCATGTAATACATAATGCAAAAAAGGTTTTCCAGCAACACGGACAAGATGCTTTGGTTTATCTTCAGATAAATGCTTCATGCGAGTACCTTGACCCGCTGCAGCAATGACAATGGTGCGTATCATACAAATGATCGAAAACGTTTTATCGTATGATATATCTTATACCATAGAGGGAGGATTGGAAACTCATATGTGCCAGGATACACAAACGTCTTTCCACCAAATCCCTGCTTAAATCGTGTTACTCCCGCAAGAGGATGGTTCTCAACACCTTCAGGAGCAACCCCATAAAAGTCATACCAAACATATCCATGCTCCCGTGCACGACGAAGGGATTCCCATTGCAACGCATACGGTGCCATGACATTTCGCTTCCGTTCAGTGGATGCACCATGCACATAGGTCATCGTATCGCCAAAACTCATATTCAAATTCATAGCCAGTATGTCTCCTTCATGTCGCGCAACCACTATTTCAAGCCGGCCTCCTTCCCCTAAAGTGGAAATCATGTGTCTATAATATTCAGGAGGATGGTTTCGAATTCCATGACGGGTACTGGTTTCTTCTAATAATGCCGTCCATGCAGTAATCATAGTATGCCAATCTGCTTGACCGTCTTGAGAAACAAATTCAACTTCTACACCCTTTTTTTCTGCCAGACGAATATTATATCGTGTCTTCTGTTTCATGAGTGCTAGTAACTGCTGATCAGTTTGCTGCACTGAAATCATACTCGTCACTGATGGTTGAACATCTTTCACGTGACGAAATACTTTCTTCGGCATAACCGATGGCTCAACACGCCAAAATATCGCTCGATGTGCATGTGCAATTTCAGTAAATGCATCACTTTGCACAAGAGC
>CAZMTW010000004.1:0-20344 GCA_964569285.1 uncultured Gammaproteobacteria bacterium | reverse complement strand
TTTAACTCCATAGCCTTGACAAACTCCTTTGTTTCAGTGTAGTGTCTACTATACAAATATACATATGACTGATTTTGCTAACAATTTGACGAAACAAGCGCTTCTGGGCCGGAATAATTCGGGCGCAGGTAGTTTTGATGCTGTTTTTGGTATGACTGTAATTGCACCGTATATGCCTGTAATTGCCGTAGTTGCCAATGAAACAGCATGCGCAGAGCGTGGATATAATCAATTATTGTCTTGAACTGACAGATATCGATTGATTCCAATGCCTTCTCTGCGCCATGCGAGAAGGCATTTTTGATTCAATCACTAACACTATGAAATCGTTTACACAATTACAATCACATTTACAGAAAATATTTGTCTACCTAAAGAGATACAAAAAGGTCGCAATTTTGGCCATGGTCTTTGTTGTCCTCAAAGAAGGTGCGGTTCTATTTGAACCATACATTTACAAGGAGATCATTGAGGTATTTGAGCGCTTTTATAATGGCGTTATGACGCGCGATGAAACCATTAGACGTTCAATCGTACTCGTCCTCGGTTTTATTTCGGCTCAAGGCGTGGTTATTGTTGCTAATACACTCATGTTGAGAACGGTCAACAAACTGGATGCATCGATTATGCGTGATGCGGCAAATGATTTTGTTGCAAAGGTACTCAACTTGTCATTCCGATTTCATTCAGATCGAAAGACTGGAAAAATGGCAAAAGAGTTCGCGCGAGGCGTGAATGCTATTGAGATCTTCTTAGACGCGACAACCTTCAATCTACTTCCATTAACTATCCGCCTTTCGGTTATCTTTGTTGTGTTCTTTGTTGTCGACTGGCCACTCGCCTTGGTACTGTTCGTAATGGTCGCAACCTTTTATTCATTTACCATCGTTTCTTCCATCTACATGCAGAAACGTCGTATGAAGGCAAACAAATTGGACGATGAAAGCTCTCATAAGGCGATGGACGCTCTTATGAATGCGGAAGTGGTGAAATACTTCCAGCAAGAACATGATGAGATTCAAAGCTTTAAAAAAGTGAGACAAGAATGGAAGAAAACCAAGCAGAATGAATGGGATGGATGGACATGGATTTCTTCTGCACTGATCGGGATAAATATTATTTCGGTCACCACAATTCTTTCTATCGTGATTCTACGTTTACTCAGTGGAGATCTTGGGTTGTCTGACTTTGTTATGGTGATTACGTATTTGACGCTTATGGTTGGATTGCTTTGGGACTTTCAACATTTCTTCCGTGAGATTCATGAGGCGTTTACAGACCTGACTGCCTTCTTCCACTACTATGATCAGGAAAATGAAATTAAAGATGATGTATCTTCAGAATCATTGAATGTTGAGAAAGGTGAAATTCGCTTTGAGCACGTGACCTTTGGCTACAATGATGAAAACAAAAAAGGGAAGACGGTTTTGAGGGATGTGTCCTTTACTGTTCCTGCTGGTGCAAGCGTTGCCTTTGTTGGTCCGTCTGGAGTAGGGAAGTCGACTATCATTAAGCTGTTGTATCGATTCTATGATCCACGGCAGGGTCGCATCTTGATTGATGGACAAGACGTTTCTCAAGTCAAACAGCAGTCACTGCGAGAAGCGCTCGGCATTGTCCCACAAGAGACCGCTCTCTTTAATGATACGGTTGCGTACAACATTGCATATGGTCAGAAAACAGTTGACATGGATGCAGTGCGTGAAGCTGCGCAGTTGGCGCATGTTGATCAGTTTATTTCACGATTGCCACAAGGATATGAGACAATAGTTGGGGAGAGAGGAGTGAAACTGTCTGGAGGAGAGAAACAGCGCATCTCGATCGTGCGTGCGTTCATGCGTGATGCACCGATACTCATTTTGGACGAAGCAACCTCAAGTCTCGATTCTGCTGCAGAGCATGAAATCCAAGTAGCGCTGCAAGGATTGATGAAAGGCCGTACGACATTGATCATTGCTCATCGATTGTCGACTATCATGAATGCCGATCTCATCATTGTGTTGAATGACGGGGGTATAGAACAACAAGGTACTCATGACGAGTTGTTGAAACATGGAGGTCTCTACAATAAGTTGTGGGAGCTTCAAGCTGGTGGATACATTGAATAAATATCGATAATACGTAACAATACGAGTATGAAAATTGCTCAAGGTAAAAAAATTCGTGAGGTCAAAACTCACTTCATCCGTTAGGTCGTAGAGCGATTCGTGGTATCATCAGAAGAGTATGAGCCATTGAATTTGATTCAAAAATCCACTCAAGAATGCAAATGGGAAAAGGAGTGATAGTCGACATAGGCACCGGTGATGGTTCGTTCGTTACTGAGCTTGCAAAACAGCATCCAGATAGATTTGTGATAGGCATTGATCCTCATCACAAGAACTTGGTGCAGAAGTCGGCGCAGATCTATAAAAAGCCACAGAAGGGCGGGTTGGAGAACGCCCTTTTTGTGGTTGCGCGCGTAGAGGACCTTCCACACGAATTAGATGGTGTGGCCAATCAAGTGTTTATTAATTTTCCTTGGAGCGGGCTATTGCGTGGTGTGGTACATGTAGAACATGGTACGTGGGAGAATATTAAACGGATTTGTGCGCCTGGCGCAGTTGTGGATGTGGTTTTTGGATATGACGAACAACATGAAGCAGGGGAGATGGAGGAGTATGAGTTGCCAGAGTTGTCATTAGAGTATATTCAGAAGACAATGGCTCCGCAGTTGGATGCGCTTGGATTTACGATTCAGAAAGTAAAGGAACTATCTCTCGAAGACCTAAAAATGTATCCAAGTTCTTGGGCAAAAAGATTGGCTTTTGGGCAGGGTAGGATATATTATTATGTTCGGCTACGTAGTGCTTGACAATTGTCGTACAATTGTTTAACATTATAGTATTAATAATATACGTATGAACCTAGTAAATATCCTCCAAAGACAAGAAATCATCTCCATTAGAGAGTTTATTAAGAATCTCTCTAAAATTACCTCTAATCCAAAAAAGAAGGTGTACACCTTGGTCAAAAATGGAAAAGAGGTCGGATTTTACATCCCTAGTAAATATAAGGACGAAGTTTTTGCGGATCAATTTATTCCAAGTCAAGAGGAAAAAAAGTATAAGAGCTTGCTTGATGGTATTGATACTGTTTCTTTTAAAGGAGATCCGGATCTCAGTCAAAAAATAGATGAGATAGTGTATGGGCGCGAGTAATATTGTGTTGGTCGATTCAAATATTTGGATTGGGATTTTTAATGATACTGATTCATTGCATGAGAAGTCGTCTATTGTCATTCATGATCTTCATAAAAAGGAGAAGAAAGTGATGATTACTAATTTTATTATACTAGAGGTCTTTACTATTTTGTCCCTGAGACAGGGGCAGTCTACAGCAATGACATTTTATGAATACATCACCAAGAATGAGCTTATTCAGACTTTAGACGTTGATAGTTATTGGCTTGAAGGCACAATTGATTTCATAAAAGAGCAGAGCCTAACGAAGAAAATGTCTATAGTGGATTACACTAACCTATATGTAAGCCTGTCTTTTGGCTTTGAGTTGTTGAGTTTTGATAAGCAGCTAATGAGTGTATACAAAAAAGTGATAGCGTAACTAGTGATGTTTGACAACTGATGAATGTTTAGTATACTTCCTCTATCTATGAAATACATCGAGCGTAACAACGATAATAATTATGATAACAACCAGCACCCGCTGGCATCGTTTGCATAGATCTTCACTGACCAATACGCAAAAACGATGACCAGCACGAAGCTGGTCATTTTGGTTGAGTATGATATTCTAATAAAGGTAATTTAAAGGAAATATATGAAAAGAACGTGGATTGCTGACACAGTCAGCGCAGTAGGGGAAGAGGTTTTACTCCAAGGTTGGGTGCATGTGCGTCGCGACATGGGAAAGCTCATTTTTATTGATTTACGAGACAAAACCGGCATTTGCCAGGTAGTGTTTTTACCTAATCACGCCGAAGCAGTTGAAGAGGCTTCTAAGCTGAGGTCAGAGTTTGTGGTATCTATTAAAGGACGCGTAAACGAACGTCCAGAAAAGCAGGTGAATATGGATCTCATCACAGGTACAGTTGAGATTGAAGCGCTTGAATTAGAGATTATTAACGAAGCAGAAACGCCTCCGTTTGAAATTCCAGAAGGCTCAGCAGGTATTAATGAAAATATTCGTTTGGAACATCGGTACCTCGACTTAAGAACCGAGCGCATGCAGAAGAACCTCAAAATGCGGCACAACGTGAATAAGTTTATTCGAGATTTCATGACCGACGAAGGATTCCTAGAAGTGGAAACTCCTATTCTTGCTAACCCAAGTCCTGAAGGCGCACGTGACTATCTTGTTCCTGCCCGGAATTTTCCTGGAGAGTTTTATGCATTACCGCAGTCACCTCAGCAGTTCAAACAACTCCTTGTGATTGGTGGCGTGGAACGATATTTTCAAATTGCACCATGTTTTAGAGATGAAGATACACGAAAAGATCGTCAACCATCTTTCATGCAATTAGACATGGAAATGAGTTTTGTTGAGCAAGAGGATGTGATGGAGTTGAACGAAAGAATGTTACGTGCCATGGTAAAGGAATTGCGACCAGATGCAAAAATGTCTGAAGAGCCATTTCCTCGCATGACATACAAAGAGGCAATGGATCAATATGGAACTGACCGACCAGACCTTCGTAAGGATAAAGAAGATCCAAATGAGTTTGCATTTTTGTGGGTGACAGGATGGCCATTTTTTGAGAAGACAGAAGATGGTGGTTGGACCTTTACACATAATCCGTTTTCAGCTCCTGTGCCAGAACATATGGATCAGTTGCTCAAGAAAGAATCTATAGAAACTATTTATGCGGCACAGTACGATATTGTATTGAATGGATTTGAAGTTTGTGGTGGAAGTATCCGTAACCACAATCCACAAGCGTTACGGTCTGTGTTGAGTATCATTGGGCATAGTGATGAAGATATCGAAAAGAAGTTTGGACACATGATGAAGGCGTTTACCTACGGCGCTCCACCTCATGGTGGTCTCGCGTATGGTCTAGACCGATTGATTGGTGTGATGGCTGGAGAGTATGATTCTATTCGTGAAGTGATTGCGTTCCCAAAAACAGGAGAGGGTAAGGATCTGTTAATGCAGAGTCCTGCTCCTGCAACAGATGAGCAGTTAGGAGAACTTGGTTTGCAAGTAAAGAAATAGATTGTGAAGCTGTCACCGCTACAGCAGTACATCCTGAAGGAGGCCTGGACGTCTACGCATCAACGCGTAGACCGAGAGGCCTTTTTAGGTTATTATACTACGGTCAAAGAAAAGCCAAATGAGGTTTTATTTGCAAAAATAGTGACACACAGTATAGAGCGTCTGATCGATCGACGATTGGTTATCGGTCATGGACATAAGACGCCAGAAAAGTGGTATATCGATGCAGTCGAGCTCACGCCAGAAGGGCGTCGAATGGCGCGAACAATAGTGGCATCTCAACCGGCGTTACCATTCAAGCGTAAACGATCAAAAAAGAAGTAAAAGACGAAATGACAAAAGATGTAGCATTAGAACATTTTTCCGGACCACTTGATTTGTTGTTGCAACTTATAGAACAGCAAGAGTTGGAGATTACAACAATTGCGATCTCAGAAGTAACTGAGCAGTTTTTGGAGTACATGGAAGAGGTGGACGAGATGCATCCAGAGGAGTTGGCAGATTTTTTGGTCATTGCAACGAAATTATTATTGCTTAAATCGTCTGCATTATTGCCGTATCTTCATATAGAAGAAGAAGTGGATCCAAATGAACTGGAAGCGCAGTTGAAGATGTATAAGAAGTATGTGGATGCCATGAAAGGTATAGAGGAGCGATTAGCTGTTGGTATGCGTTTATATACAAAGCGAGGGGCTGTAACAAAACAACAAGTGGTGTTTCGTCCGCCAACGAAGATTGGTGGTGTTGAATTAAAGAAGTTTTTTGTTGATGTGCTCGAGTCGTTGGAGCCAGTGGTGCGTATTCCAAAAACAGCATTGCAAAAGGTCACCAGTCTGCGTGAGAAGCTCTGCCAGATTGAGGATTTAATCGAGACGAATGTGAAGATGCGATTTAAGGAGTTGATTTCCGATAGTGGTGACAAAGAAGAATTGGTTGTGACATTTTTAGCGTTATTAGAGCTTGTGAAGAAGCAGGCGATCTGCCTCAAGCAAGATAAGACATTTTCTGATATTTCTGTAGAAAAAGTGTAAATAGTGTATACTGTGCACATATGAATGAATTACAAACAAAAATTGAATCCCTGCTTTTTCTTGAATCAAAACAGCTCACATTCAAGAAAATAGCCACAACATGTGGTGTTCCTGAAGTTGATGTGGAAAAAGCGGTACGAGAATTGCAAATGCAATATGATGAACGTGATGGAGGGATAAGTATTGTTCGAGAAGGTACGCATGTTCAAATGATGACCTCGCCTACAAGCGCAGAATTTATAAAAAAATATTTGAAAGATGAGGAAACAGGGGAGTTGACTCGCCCATCTTTAGAGACACTGACGATTATTGCGTATCGAGGACCAGTATCAAAGGGGGAGATTGAATTGATCCGTGGAGTGAACTGTAGTTTGATTGTCCGTAATTTAATGATCCGTGGACTTATTGAAGATGTTGGAGAAACAGAGACTGGATCACCTATCTATAGAGTTACTCTCGAATTTTTGCGACATATCGGTGTTAATAAAGCGGTTGATCTTCCAGATTATGAAGTTCTCAACAAGAACGATCATCTACAGGAACTATTAGAGAAAGCAGACAAAGACGATTTCTTTTCCAGTGGAGCTGCTACACATGAGATTGAATAAATACATCGCTCGTAGTGGTGTGACCTCCCGCCGTAAAGCGGATTATCTTATTGAGACCGGACAGGTTTCTGTAAATGGTGTTGTTGTGACTGATTTTATGGATGTTACTGATAAGGACGAGGTTGTTGTAGGTGGTAAGAAAATATCGTTACCAGATGAATCGATTATTATTGCAGTGTATAAGCCGAGTGGAGTTATGAGTACGCTGTCCGATCGATTCGCAAAAAAAACGATTGACGAATTGTTGCCGGCCGATCTACCGCGTCTAAATCCAGTGGGTCGTCTTGATATGGAGTCAGAAGGGTTGTTGCTCATGACCAATGACGGAGAATTACATCATGAATTAACACATCCATCCTTTGAACATGAAAAAGAATATGAAGTGCATTTGGAGCGTGATATTCTCAATGCGGAGTTAGAGCAATTACGATCTGGTGTAGAATTGGAAGAGGGTATGACCCCACGGGTTGAAGTACAGCGCTTGGCAGCAGATGCGTTTTCTATTGTATTGAAGCAAGGATGGAATAGACAGATCCGCCGTATGGTTGGAGCGGTGAACAATCGTGTTACACTATTAAAGCGAGTTCGCATTGGCAAGCTACAACTTGATACAATGCAGCCAGGCGAAACACGCGTTGTTACTCGAGCAGAAATTTTGTAAATTATGCTGAATCAATTTCTTATTAGCGTTGCAATTATGTCTCAATTATTGGGAATGTCGTTGCCACAGGTGTTTCAAGAAGATTTGTATATTGTACCAACGATCGTTGAAGATCAAGAGCAAACGTTTGAATGGCGCGTGTTGGAACATTTGCGCAGTGAATTTGATACACCTCTGAAGCTTGATAATGAGAAAGGGCCCGACACGGATATTCGAAGCGGGATCATTATGGATGTGAACACACAGCAAATATTATGGCAAAAAAATCCTGATATGGTTGTGCCGATTGCTTCTATCACTAAATTAATGACTGCTTTGACGTGGTTAGAACATCAGCCGTCTGCTGGATTGGATCACGTGCATACATTTGCGCCAGAAGAGGATACGCCAAATGGTAAAGAGCTTAACTTGAGCCATGGAGAGCAGCTTCGTGCATTTGATTTATTACGATCCAGTATTGTTGGCTCTGATAATGATACAGCGTTGGCGCTCGCGCATTCATCAGATTATTCTGATGCTGAGTATGTGGAGTTTATGAATAAGAAAGCGGAATCGTTGAGTATGACGAATACGACGTTTGTGGACCAAACAGGTTTGAGTCAACATAATGTTTCTACACCTCTTGATGTGGCACGATTGGCTCGCGAGGCATTTTCCAAACGGAGTATTCAGGAACCTGCGCAGATGACCTCACATGTGCAAGAAACAGTTGATACTGGAAAACTGACTCGAGTGTTCACGACAAATAGATTGTTGTATGATGACGATCTAGAAGTCACAGCTGGCAAGACCGGCTATATTCCGGAAGCAGGGTATTGTGTAGTAGTGCAAGTACGGGATCCTCAATCTGGCCGAGAAATCATTGTTGTCGTGTTGGGAGTAGATACGGATCAAGGACGTTTTGACGAAGCAAAAAAATTATCATTATGGACATTTGAACACTATGCTTGGAATTAATGTAGAAGAATGGTTTGTCGATTTTCCTGGAGCTCTAGGAGTCTTTATCATTTCAATGTTACCGATTTCTGAATTACGTGGTGCGATTCCCGCTGGATTACTGTGGGGCATGCCGTGGTGGGAGGTGGTTGCAATTGCGATAGTTGGAAATCTTATTCCAGTGTTTTTTATTTTATGGCTTATTGAACCGATTTCTAATTGGTTGCGCAAACATTCCAAGCTATTTGATCGTTTTTTCACGTGGTTATTTGAACGGACTCGGAAAAAGTTTTATAAGAAGTATGAGAAGTGGGGAGACCTTGCATTACTTGTTTTTGTCGCAATTCCGTTGCCTGTAACCGGTGCGTGGACAGGAACCCTTGCTTCGTGGCTCTTTGGAATCAAGCCAAAAAAGGCGTTGCCGCTTATCGCAATTGGTGTTATAATTGCTGCCATAATCGTCACGCTTCTTTCATTGGGAGCAGTTACGTTAATATAGCGCTCTGCGCATTTTCTTGCCCTGCCTCGCCACTTCGCGACGCTCGTCAGGACAAAAAATGCTCCGACGCTTTATCCAAGATAATTATCCATAGAAACGTATGTCTAAAAAAACACGAATAGCAATCAATGGTTTTGGGAGGATTGGTTCACAGGCGTTTAAGATCGCTTTTGAGGACCATAAAGATGATTTAGAAATTGTCGCAGTGAACGACCCTAGTCCTATTGAGGATTCTGTTTTTAAGTTGAAGTACGATTCTGTGTATGGCAAGTTTAAACACGACGTATCTTCCAAAGGCGAGGATTTGATTGTAGATGGAGTCACTATAAAGAAATTTGGAGAGCGTGAGCCAGAGTTACTTCCATGGAAGGATTTGGATATTGATGTTGTCTTGGAGTGCACTGGCGTGTTTCGTGATAAGGAAGGTGCAGGAAAGCATATACAAGCTGGAGCAAAGAGTGTGATTATTTCTGCCCCAGCAAAAGGAGATGATGCGATTGGCACTTATGTGATGGGAGTGAACCACGATAAGCATGATGTAAAAGAACAGCAGATTATTTCCAATGCATCTTGCACAACAAACTGTATTGCTCCGGTGATGTATGTACTTGAAAATACGTTTGGTATTGAGAAAGCAATGATGTCTACTATCCATGGATACACTGCTGATCAGCGATTGGTAGATGGAACACATAGTGATCCACGACGTGCGCGTAGTGCAGCGATTAATATCATTCCTACGGAGACTGGTGCAGCTGCTGCTACTGGGTTGACCATCGACTCTCTTCAAGGAAAATTTGATGGTATGGCGTTCCGTGTTCCTGTACCTGTTGGCTCGGTGTCAGACATTACTGCTGTGTTGAAAAAGGATGTGACAGTGGAGGAAGTGAATAAAGCATTTGAAGAGGCTGCTGCAACAGATCGATTCAAGAATATAATGGGAGTGACCTATGATCCAATTGTGTCGACAGATATTATTGGTAATCCGTTATCATCATTGGTTGATCTTTCTTTGACCATGGTGGTTGGTGGTAATTTGCTGAAAGTGATCAGTTGGTATGATAACGAGTACGGATACTCTCATCGCTTGGTAGAACAGGCGCGAGAGGTTGGAAAGGATTTCTAGGAAATTTATTCATAAAAATTAGAGCCATGATGATGACACGTTTAAGAATCAGTTCGGTCTTAGTGAGTGTTGTATTTGGCGCACTATTCATTGTGAGTGCTGCAAGTGCTGAACAATCACGACTGATTTTTCTGGTGATACAGACGATATTGTGTTCGCTGAGCGTGTTACTGATACTCGTGGTCCAGAAATGGCAATCGCGTATCCAACTGAGGATGGGGATGGTGTGTGGGTTAGATCCTATTGGGGAATTTCTCAGGCATGGTCTACTCCAGTTTCAATTACGACTGGTTTGATTGACGGTGCGTTATATAGTGAGGTTAAAGATATTGAATTGGTTGCTGTTGATATGTTCTGGGTTGTTTCTTGGCAGTTTGATTTTTATGATACAGCGGGTGCATATATGCAAACCCAGACCATGGTGCGGTCAGTACATACAAATACAGGTATTTTATCAAGGTACCCAACAGATGTGCACAATTTTTTGAGAAGCGGGGCAATCACAGCGTGGCAAACCGTGTTAAACGTGTATCCTGTGGATCCGTCAACGTCATACGATTACTATGTGTTATTTACTAATGAAGATAATACTCTCCAATTGAATGAGTGGATCTCTAATGATAACGTTTGGGGTGAAGAAGTGGTATTAGCAGAGGCGTCGACCTCTGATCCGGTTGTAGTGCGTGGGACTGGTGTGTATGAAAACAGTTTCTATGTGCTGAGTGATGATAATGGAATCGCGCTTGAGCGAGTTGAGGCTGCTAGTGGTAGCACAATTGCAGATTTTGATGTTTCGTTGACTTCAGACGAGGAAGCAGTGTTACTTGATGCGGATTTAGGTAAAGATAATGTACTGCATGTTCTATATTCTATTGGAGAAAAGGTATATTGGACGCCATGAACTGGATGGCAAAAAAAGCGTGGAGGGTATAAATCATTTACAAGTGCTGCTCGTCCGTTGCCCACAGTACGAATGTACACGAACGGTCGGATTGAGTTGATTATGAAGAAGGCTAAACCGATGAGAAAGGTAACATACAATTCCAAGAAGAAAACATGGAGCAAAGCTAAGCCATTAAAACGCACATATGGAGATTACCGGTTGCAAGGCTTGACCTCTCGCGAGTATGTTACTAATCCTTCTGGCAAGCTATCTGTGGATTTGTTCCGAAACAATAAATTGAATTCTTTCTACTTGAAACAATGGAAAGTGGGAGGAGATATAACGGACGCGGCAACACTTACATTCCCTGGGAAATACAGACTGTTACATCATGCTCGCACCGGTTCCTATATGTTTACGGTGATTAGAAAAGGTGAGAAACTAAAATCATATATTGGGTGGTATCCAAACATGCTGGTGAAGTAGGCATGTAATAGTTTTTTGCTACAGTTGACGGTTTACTCAAAAAACCCTACACTACTTTGGCATTTGCCCGTATCGTCTAGTGGTTAGGACGTCAGGTTCTCATCCTGGTAACGGGAGTTCGATTCTCCCTACGGGTGCCAACATATTAAAACAATCAGCCACGATGAATTCCATTATTATCGTTGATCTTCCAGAACAGAATGGAGCTATAACAGGATGTTGGTATAAAGGTTATCCAGTCCATCAAGGAAGCACAGAGGATAGTTTGAATTATGCAGCGGTGTGGTCTAATGAGAATGGGATTGTGCCTGATCAGGAACGCCTACGTAGACAACACGCTTCTTTTGTTCAACTACTGCGAAACACGGGGCTTGATGTTCACGTGCTGCCTTTTCCGACAGAATTAAATCAACTCAATAATCTGCATCACGACGCAGTCTTTGTACGTGATGCTGGATTGATGATTGGTGACATGTGGATTAAGGGACGATTCAGTGCTGATCGTTCGCCGGAAGCAGATGCTCATGCACAAAAAATTGCTAAAGAGTTTGGAAAACGAGTTGTAGAGATCCCTGAAGATGCATTTTTAGAATTTGGTGAAGTATTTTATTTGCGAGCTGCTAACGAAACATTTTATTTTGGTGGTCTGTCACGCTCAAACAAACAAGGGCATGATTTTGTACGAGATATTGTGAAACCTGATCATTATGTGCTTGTTCAATCAGAAGGGTACCATTTGGACACGGTGTTTAGTCCGGTATTGAGTAAGGATAATGAGTTGATTGCCGTTCTTACAGTTGCAGACATGATCGAAAAAGAAAGCCTCCAGGCTATTGAGGTCCTGGGTATAGAAGTTATTGCAATTGATGCAGAAGATTCATCCGGTATAGGAGAAGATCTTGGGAATTATGCAGTTAATGGGTTGTGTCTTCCTGGGAAATTATTAAGTTGTTCACGGTTTACCACTCCAGGAGTAGAGGAGCGATTACGTGATATATGTGTAGAGCACTTGGTGTCGCCATTGGCAGACTTTCGATATGCAGGCGGATCGTATCATTGTCTGACCAACGAAATGTATACATGAGATGAAATATGGTAGAATATCTACAATGAGCATCAGAAAAATAATTGCGCTATCGACTTTATCAGCGATTTTTTTTATTGGCGTGTGTATCCAACCATCGTATGCAGCAGGCACTCCACAGATCACGGGCATTGGTCAGACGTTATATACGGTGCCTAAGATTATTGTGGGTAAGTACTTTATCATGCCTGTGAGCATCACTGGTAAGAATTTAGATTATCTTGTAGATCATGTTGATCAAACAAATCCTCCTGTCATCATGTTTAAAACTGCAAAGCCAAAATGGATATCGAGTTATCCTGAAGGAGGTGAACAAGCAGAAGTCACGTTTCGAGTCCCGCTCGAAGATTTTATTGAAAATCCATATGGAAAATTGACTATCTATGATACCGATGGTTCAGTTATTCAAACATTTGATCAAGAAATAGAAATCTATAATCCTCAAACAGTGATTCCGGATATTGAAGGGCTTTCGCAAACATTTGTTAGTATGACCACAAAAAAATCTTTTTTAAAAACGATTACACTCAATGGAAGTGGAATGGAATGGATTATCAGTAATGGAAGAACACAGGGAGTAGCACAACTTGGTCCAGCGAAAAGTGTTGCTATTACAGGCAGGAATGATAGTGCCGATGTGACATTTCTTTTTAATTCGAAAAAATTTAAAGTACATAAAAAGTATTATCGCGTTCGAATTTTTCGAGACGGGAAGGTGATTGCTCGCTCAAAGCGAATTCAAATATTTAATCCATATCGTCTTGCATATCGAAGTAGAAATACGCAAACATTTTTAAATAAAACGAACAATACGCAAGCGAATAAGCGTACTGTGGGATTGAATGTACAATTAGGGCTTGGTGCTGACACAGATGAGAAGACTGCACTGTATAGATCTTCGCTCAAGCAATCTGGCACGAAGTGGGTGCGGGAGCATATTTCCTATGCAGAAGTAATGGGTGATGAAGGCCGAAATTGGACAGAAAAATATGATGAAGTGATGGCATATTACAAGAAGAAGAATATGCGTGTTGTTGTGATGCTCGCGTATGGTGCGGAAGGAAGTGAATCAACTCCTCCTTCAACCGGTGAGTGGGCAAAATTTGTACGTAAGGTGTCAGGGCGATATAAAAATCATGTTGATGCCTGGGAAATATGGAATGAGCCAGATATTGATAAGTTTTTGTCACCTCCATCTGCGGCTGCTCTTGCGCCGTTGCTGAAAGTTGCGTATCCGATTATCAAAAAGAATGCTCCAGATAGTACGGTGCTCAATGGTCCGATAGGAAATATTCGAACCACGGCGTTTGTAAAAGATTTGTACGCACAAGCAGGTGATTATTTCGATGAGCTTTCTGTGCATGCGTATTATTGTGATGAGTATGTCCGCGACGGGAATGTAAGCGTATTGGTGAGTGATTTTAATGATATTGCAAATGCGAGACCTCTGAATAAACGTAGTGGAAAGATTTGGATAACCGAGCTGGGTTGCTCCATGGAGTCAAGTTCGGTTGATGAGACAGTGCAAAAGAATCATAACGCTGTTGCGACACAAGCATTGCTAGCAACAGGGAAGGTACGACTCATTCAGCTCTATACTATCATCAATCGTCCAGATCAAAATGAGCATGAAGCAAACTTTGGATTGTTGTATGATGATGGCAGAGAAAAACAAAGTTGGCAGTGGTATGAAGCACTTCCTTCAAAATAACGCTGATTAAAAAACACCGCCTCATTCAGCGGTGTTTTATGATGTTATATGTTGAGTGCTCTACGGAAACGAATCGCTTGTTTTTTTTGTCCTGCGTTGAGTAGTTGTTGCCATCGTAGCCATTTTCGCCCTCGCTTCATAAATGTGTCAATAGTAGCGGATCCACCAAATGATGATGTAATAGTAAAGGTTTCTGGCACATCTCTTAGCCTTACTTTATTTTTTAATAACTCATAGTATCCTTTTTTTTGAACAAACTTCATCGCTCCGTATCCTTCAACAGTCAGTATTGCGTGGGGAGCGTCGGAACTTGTCGCTCTGAGCCGTAATGTTCTTCGTAGTACGTTGTATTTTGCCATTGTGATATTCACCTCATCTACTGTTGGATCTGGAATTGGGTCAGTATTTGAATCTGGTTCTGAGATGGTTGCCGTTGCTGTATCTACGGCAGTTGCTCCATCGTTATCAGTGACAGTGAGGGATATGGTGTATGTTCCAGCAGTGCTGAATGCATGAGGGATCGCTTCACCAGATGCAGCTCCTCCGTCTCCAAAGTTCCTTGCGTAGGAAACAATAGTACCGTCTGCATCTCTTGATCCGGATCCTTTGAAGATCAAATCAGCGTCAACAAGACCGTTTTGATCAACTCCAGCATGTGCGATAGGTGGTTGATTTATTTTGGGCAGAGGTTCTGGCTCCGGTTCTGGTGATGGTTCGGGATCAGGTATTATAGGATCGGTAATTGTTGCTGTTGTCGTTACAACAGAAGAGGTGAGTTCGCCATCGTTTACAGTTAGTGAAATAGTAAATGTTCCCGATGCGCCATATGGATGAGTGATCACTGCGTCTCCAGTACTGAATACTGTACCATCTCCTAGATTCCAGTTGTATGTGAGTGTGTCACCTTCAGGGTCAGACGAACCATCTCCACGTATCGCGAATGCGATGTCCGTTGTGCCAGTGTATGGTCCTTCAATAATCGCTATTGGTGCACTATTTGCATTTGTAATAACTATGTTTGCACTTGCGGTATTGGAACTGAGTGCACCATCATGTACGACTAGTGTAATGGTGTAGGTTCCTGCAGATGTATACGTATGTGCTGGCGCTGCTATCTCCAAAATTCCATGCAAAAGTAAGCGAGTCTCCTTCAGGGTCGGAGGAACTTATTCCGTTAAAAGAAATTGAGGTACCTGTAGTGCCAGTACTTGGTCCATGTATAGAAGCGGTTGGAGCCTGGTTTACTGGAATAATGCTGTTGAGCGCAGCGTTCAAGTTTAACCGTCCTCCACTTACCGAATTGCCTTCCATAGCATCAATGACGTCCACGTTATTCAAAAGCGCGGCTTTGACTTCTGCATAGGTAAGCTCAGGTTTATACGTCCACAAGAGTGCGATTGCTCCGGTGACATGCGGTGAGGACATCGATGTACCACTCTTATAGCCGTACGTATTACCCGGTTTGGTTGAATAAATACTGGATCCAGGAGCTGCAAGATCTACCGACGTTGCACCCCAATTTGAGAAGATTGATTTATCGTCATTTCTGTCAGTCGATGCAACGGAAATAATATTGTCGTTGTCTAAATACGCTGGATAGTTTTTTGCATTGAGTGGATCGTCCATGTTACGTCCATCATTTCCAGCAGCAGCAACAAAGAGTTGGTTATCATCAAGAAGCGCTGCGAGTACATTACTGAATGCTTGCGCGGTGTTATTATTCCATCCTGTTCCACTCCAACTGTTGTTGGTTACCTTAAAATCCATGGCATTTGCATATAGCATTGCTTGGATTGCATCAATTGACTAACCACTTCCGCTTGCATCTAAAAATTTGAGAGCAGCAATGTGTGCGGTCCAGCTGACACCAACAACGCCTTCGCTGTTGTTGCCAATAGCACCGATTGTTCCGGCAACATGGGTGCCGTGGCTATTGTCATCCATTGGATCGTTATCATTATTGACCCAGTCCCACCCATGAATGTCATCAATGTATCCGTTGCCATCATCATCAATATTGTTGCCGTCAATTTCTCCAGGATTCGTCCAAATGTTACTTGCCAGGTCAGGATGGGTGTAGTCAATGCCTGTATCAATGACACCAACAACAATTCCTGAGCCGTCGGTTGTTATATCCCATGTTTCTCGTGCATCGATATCTGCGTCCGCGGTTCCACTTGATTGACCAGTGTTGTCCAACCCCCACAATATTCCGTAGTTGGTATCGTCTGGAATTTCATCAGCGTGGACAATATAGTTTGGTTCAGCATATTCTACGCGCGGATCAGCATTGAGTTCGGCAAGCGCTTGTTCTAGATCTTGTTCAACATGTGCGGTATAGAGTCGGTCAACTCCGTGACGAGAAATACTGGCAGCAACGTCTGCATGTACTTTTAAATCACCCAGTACATGTTCAGCATTTGTTGCACCTCTTTGGAGAAGAGTGAAGTACTGGCTTACTCTGCTGTTGCTTTTGAATTTGATAATGACCTCATTTGCTACCACTTCGTTTCCATCTATCAATATAGCTTCTTGAGCACGTGCGCTGTTTGGCAGAAGTGTACATGCGATAATCAGCAGTCCCATGAGTGAAAAC
The DNA here is from genome assembly GCA_964569285.1 of uncultured Gammaproteobacteria bacterium. Lineage (GTDB taxonomy): Bacteria > Patescibacteriota > Patescibacteriia > UBA9570 > XYC2-FULL-38-9 > CAZMTW01. The sequence continues at coordinate 3,509 of CAZMTW010000004.1, read as the reverse complement.
CATATCAACGGTTTCTGTGTGGTCTGAAAAGTGGTTATCATGGGTGTATATGTATTTGTAGGCACGCTATCTTATATATTGTATAGCATGCAGCATCACTTTTGACAAAAAGAAGAGCAATGATCAGGTATTGACTGTCTGTGCTGGCCTGCTATGGTATGGGTTATGAATAAAAATGCTGAATTTGTCTATTTAGATTACGCATCAACGAGCCCCGTAGATAATGAGGTTCTTGTTGCTATGGAGCCGTGGATGACCACTGAGTTTGCGAACGCTTCTTCAACACACACAATGGGATACGAATCACGTAAAGCGGTCGATACTGCACGTGCTGTGGTGGCTGATACATTGAATAGTTCCTCGCAAGAGATTATTTTCACTGGTGGCGGAACAGAGAGCGTAAATATTGCATTGTTTGGTGTTGCGCGAGAGGTGGGTCAGGGGCATATAGTTACTTCTGCGATTGAGCATCCTTCAGTATTAGATACGTGTCGCGCGTTAGAAAAAGAAGGATTTGAATTGTCAGTTGTGATGCCAGATGAGAATGGGATTGTTTCTGTTGATGCTGTTTCTGCGGAGGTGCGTGAAGATACCATCTTGGTGAGCGTGATGTATGCAAATAATGAAGTTGGAACTATTCAGTCGGTGAAGGAAATTGCTTCCGCTGTGAAAGAAAAGAATCCTAACGTGTTATTTCACACAGACGCGTGTCAGGCGAGTGGTGCTTTGTCTCTGGATGTGAAGGAGCTCGGTGTGGATCTGTTGACGATTAATGCAAGTAAGATCTATGGTCCAAAAGGTGTTGGTGCCTTGTATATTAAAAATGGAGTTAAGTTGAAGCCACTCATGTATGGAGGAGGTCAGGAAAGGGGATTGCGACCAGGAACGGAGAATGTTGCTGGGATTGTTGGTTTTGCAAAAGCGTTGGAAATTGCAGATCGAGATCGAGAAGAAGAGAGCGTACGTCTGATTGGTTTGAGAGATAGCTTTGCAGCGCGTTTGTTAGAATTGACACCTGGTGCAGAATTAAATGGAGATGCTCTTCAACGGTTACCAAATAATATAAATGTACTTTTTAAAGGAGTCAGCGGCGAGGCGTTGATGATTCATCTGGATCAAGCGGGTATCCAGGCGTCGCTTGGCTCTGCGTGCGCTGCTGGCGTTGTGGGACCGTCGCACGTCTTGTTAGCAATGGGAAGGTCAAAGGAAGAGGCGAGTAGTAGTGTGAGGTTTACTCTTGGTCGTCAAACGACAGGGAGAGATATTCAGTTCGTTCTTGAAGTGTTTCCTGAAATTATTTCAAAATTGACTACCAATTAATTTAATAAAAAAAAGAGCCCCTGGTCTCCCGGTCCAGCGGCTTCAAGGAGATAGGTAGGAATATTCGCCGAGTATGATGAAAATTAATGAATTTTTACGTAGTACTTATGGTATATTGGATCGTGTTCAAAAAGTTGTTATTTAGGGTAGTGAACAGTCTGCTTCATAGCTCTTGACACAGCAAAAAGAGGAGTATACAATGGGTTAGCACTCTCACCTGTAGAGTGCTAATGTACATAAATACCTCATTTTCATGGAAAAACTAGAGCGACAACAAGCTCTCCTTGAAGCCATTGTTCAGGAGTATATCAAAACAGCCAAGCCAGTTGGTTCAAAAACCTTGGCGACTGAGTATGGCTTTGACTACTCTCCAGCGACCATTCGTAATGATATGGCCGCTTTAGAACGTGTAGGCTTTATTGCACAGCCACATACGTCTGCTGGTCGTATTCCAACGGAAAAAGGGTACCAGTATTACATTCAGAATTTCCTTGAAAAGAAGCAGCTCGACAAGCAAAAGCAAGTTGCAATAGACACTGCAATGCAGCAGCGCGAAATTGAGCAGCGTAGAGCCAAAGAAATGGCAAAAGCGATTTCCCAATTGTCTGGTGAAGCGGTTATCGTTTCACTTGGAGAAGGAGAATATTATTACACCGGCATTTCACAGCTCTTCCACAAACCAGAATTTCATGAGCATGCAGCATTGATGGCAACGGTGAGCGGACTCTTTGATGAACTGGATAGCATCATGACTGGCACGCGTAGACAGCAACAAGGTGTTGAGGTGCTCGTCGGACATGACAATCCATTCTCTGACATGATGTCTATGGTTCTTGGAGAATACACGCATAATAATCAGCAGACGATGATGGGAATTCTGGGACCGATGCGCATGGACTATGATACGAATATTGCCATTTTGGAATATATAGAAGAAGTAATTAATAATGACGTATGAGCGAAGAGAATATCCCACCCGAGGAATCCGCTGAAGAAGAGGTGGAACGGGTTGTACAAGAAGCCGTGAAAGCGGGTAAAAAGAAATCTTCTAAACAACCAAAGCAAAAGAAGCTGAGCGAAGTCGAAGAGCTCAAGCAACAGTGCGGAGAGTACCTGGCTGGATGGCAACGCGCACAAGCGGACTACGCAAATCTTCAAAAGGAAACACAAACACGAATAGGGGAGAACATTAAATACGCAACAGAATCATTCCTCCAGGAGCTCCTCCCTATAGTCGACCACTTCAAATATGCGTTTAACGGCATACCGGAAGAACAAAAGGACTCCGGTTGGCTCAAAGGCATAGAGCACATTCAAACCAATTTTCACAAAGTACTCGAGGAACACGGTCTCGAACTTATCCCAACAGTGGGTGAGCAGTTCGACGCCCAACTCCACGAAGCGGTTGAAGAGGTGGACGGTGAGGGGGACAGTGGTGTGATCGCCGCGGAAGTCTCATCTGGATTCAAGCTTAATGGCAAAGTGATCCAGTGCGCAAAAGTTAAAGTCAATAAATAATATATATTAATAATCAAAGAATTATGGGAAAAATACTCGGAATCGACCTTGGAACAACAAACTCATGCATGGCTATCATGGAAGGTGGCCAGCCCAAGGTACTCGAAAATAAAGAAGGTAACCGCACAACACCATCAATCGTGGCAGCGGGAAAGAATGATGAACTCTTAGTCGGTCCATCAGCAAAGCGACAAGCGGTCACGAATCCAGAGAACACTATTTTCTCTGTGAAGCGTTTGATTGGACGTCGTTGGGATGATAAAGAAGTTCAAGACGATGTAAAGCTCATGCCATATAAGATCGTACAGGACGGAGAGCGTGTGAACGTCAAAATGGGTGACAATGAATTTAGCCCACAGGAGATTTCTGCAAAAATTTTGCAAAAGCTCAAAGCAGATGCAGAAGAAAAGACTGGAGAAAAGATTACAGAAGCAGTGATTACTGTTCCTGCGTATTTTGATGACTCACAACGTCAGGCTACAAAAGATGCGGGTAAGATTGCTGGTCTCGATGTAAAACGAATTATCAACGAACCAACTGCAGCTGCATTGGCATATGGTTTTGATAAGAAGCAAGACGAGAAGGTGATTGTGTATGATCTTGGTGGAGGTACGTTTGATGTATCTGTGCTCGAAGTAGGAGCAGATACGGTTGAAGTGCAGGCTACCCAT
>CAZMTW010000003.1:0-22112 GCA_964569285.1 uncultured Gammaproteobacteria bacterium | reverse complement strand
GAAGAGGCTCGGTCTTCGGGTACCAGTAGTCGGGGTGCTGTTCGAACGGATGCCCGCGACCAACTGCGTGATAGATCTCGGGGCGGACGCGACCGAAGAGCCACCACTTTCGCTTTCTGCCGTCCGCGCTGGAGTTGCCTCCCAATGCGTCACGCTCAGGCTTCACGAGTGTGAGGATGCGTTCAAAGGGTAATTGGTATCTCCTCGCTCGATCTTCTGACCAGTTCTAGAAGTTGATGATTTATTGTGTCCCGTGCTGTGTAGGCTTTGAGTTGAGATCCTTGTTGTTTATGTACAACAAAACGACATCAATTTCAACCGCTCGCCTTGATTCTCGGCTATAGTTAGAGTATGCTGTTGCAACGAAGAAAGTAGTACAATTATTGATCGTCTGTGCGCTTATTGTCGTTGTTGTTGTTGCATTAGCACAAAGAAATCAAGGAACAGAAGATACAAGCACTGTCACACCTTCGATCTCTGCGGCCGCATCAACATACATACTTGGGCATATGATCGAACAGGTGGGCGGAGACTTGGTTGATGTGATAGACATTGTTCCGGTGGGAGTTGACTCTCATGATTTTGAGCCAAACCCTAGAGATATTACTCGACTATATAACACGGATCTGTTTGTCTATAACGGAGCTGGAATTGATGCGTGGGCAGAACGGATTGCAGATGAAATTCAGTTGAACGGAGCGACCGTTGTAGAAATGAGTTCGAAACTTGATCTTATGCAACGTGATGATGGAGAGGGTGTTGATCCGCACGTTTGGCTTGACCCGATGAAAGTCAGTGAAGAGATTGAAGTAATTCGAATCGAGCTTAGTTCATTAGATCCAGAGCATAAAAAAGAATACGCAAGGAATGCGGAAGAGTTTACAGCGCAATTGCGACAACTTGACGAACAATTTACATCACAGCTCGCGCAGTGCGAATCGAGAAATATTGTTGTTGCTCATGATGCATTTACCTATTTGGGAAACGCGTACGATATCAATATCATTCCCATAGCTGGATTATCTCCTGAGTCAGAGCCATCACCAAAAAGATTATCAGAGATTGCGACACGTGCACGTGAGAAAAATGTCACCACAGTATTCTTTGAAAGTTTTGCTAGTCCACGTTTGTCCGAAACTATCGCAACAGAAATTGGTGCATCAACCGCTGTACTGCAAACAATTGAAGGACTAACACAAGATCAAAAAAACGCTGGAGAAGGGTATATCAGCTTAATGGAACAAAACCTACATAATCTCAAAGCAGCAATGAACTGTCAGTAGTTATTTTGTGGACGAGTGAATGTGATGCAAAGCTATTGCGAGCGCGTGTGCAACGTTCAACGATTCGAGTTTGTTGTTATGATCAATCGCAATAGACGTACCAGCGGTCTTTATGAATATGCCATTTCCTTCTGAGCCAGCGATAAGAACAATACTCTCCTTTACTGGGACAGCATCGAGCTGTTCAGATTGCCCATTTGTGAGTTCTAAGCGGAATACAGGCCTATGAAGCGTGGATAGGTACATTTCCGCCTCTGATCGCGTCATAGTGGCCCACGGCACATGGAACAGTGCACCAACTGAAGAGCGTACAACCTTTGGATTAGAGACATCAACGGATTCAATAAGGAGAAGTGACGCATCAAAACCAAGACACAGACGAAAAATACTACCGACATTACCAGGGTCTTGCACGCCATCGAGAACGACTAGAATTGAAGGCACTTCAACATCTTTTGTTGTCCACTGAGGAATACGAGCAACCGCAGCGTGATCCTGAGGTGTGTCCGTTGTCATGAGCAGATCGTAATGATGCGTAAACTCTCTGGAAAATGTAAACTCAACTGCATCGCCAGCAGTTTCAATAACTTTACGTCCTTCCAATAAACAGAGACCACTTTTCTCTCGCCCTTTCTTTGTGTGTAGCGAGTTGATCAGTTTTTCTTGCGCTGTACTTAGTTCATCCATAGGCTTCTTTCATGGGGCAGCGAGCAATAACCCCTTTATGTGGATCAATTTCCAGGAATCCTCGCCCTCCAACAATTAATAATGACTCTGAATTTTTTAGCAACGCAAAACTATTTCGATACTCAACAATAATTGTATCACCTTTCCGAAGTACGTTGTTTACTCGATACGTAGATCCTATTCCATGAGTTGCATTCATACCTTCGTCTATTCCTCCAGTTGTAAAGGTTAATGCACCTGTTGCATCAAATACTCGAATATCATTTGCTGCGACCGTTGCAAATCCATTATGGCCAATGGCAGGTCCTGTTGGAATCTCAGATTTCAGTATTGAATCATCTGCAAGCGTGAAGAATGCATCAGTCCCCATAGATCCAAGCGTTAATGAGACGTTGGGTGTAAGTTGAACAACCGTTGTGCCATTTGGCCCATGCCCATAATTATCTGAATATCCATCTTCATCGGCATTCAGCGCCATCAACGCTAAATCAGTATTGATGGGGATCTTCTTCCACTGTTTCAAGTGGTGTGTGTCTTTATCACGAGCTGCTTTCATTCGAGTATCAATTGTAGCGCCATTTCCTGATGCTTCCTTCACAGACTCAATCATTTCCTGCAAAATATCCTCACCAAAATCTTTACGCACCATATCTTGATATTCTCCAGCCAAAAATTCTTCATATGTGCATGATCCAGCGTTATCTGTCATGCCTCTCTTGCCGGGATTACTTCCAATAACCACCTCATACGGAGTAAGGTGCGCATAGTATGGAAATTTTTCCCAGCTATCTTTCATGACAACATCGTACCACATTCCACAGAGTAAATAAACATGCTTTTTAGCTAAAGTTAGTAAAAAAAGTACTTTTACACACGCCAACCATTTATTTTTTCTTGTTAATTCCAAGTAATACGTGTAAAATAGCTTGGAATTAATCAATAGGTAACGAAAACACTATGCGAAAGCCACTAACAAAGACACAAATGGTAGCACTCATGGCTGAGAAATCAGGAATGAGCAAAAAGGAATTTGGAGAATTCTGGGATATGTTTATGCAGGTTGCTCTTCAGGAGACTGTAGAAACAGGAGCGTTTGTACTTCCAGGACTTGGTAAGCTTGTAAAAGTGCACCGAAATGCCCGAAAAGGACGAAATCCTCAGACTGGTGAAGAAATCGACATTCCAGCAAAGACCGTTTGCAAGTTCCGTGTTGCAAAGACAGCAAAGGACGCAGTACTCTAAATCTCAAGTAGATTTGAAAGATGGGCCTTCACGGTCCATCTTTTGTTTTAGGGAAAGATGCTATACAATAAGAGCGAACGAAAGATGTAATACATACACGTACATGAAGTGGATAAAAGGGAAAAAGCCACCGGAGCCACAAAGAAAAAAACGTCGTCGACCTGCAGAGCCTACAGGATCTCGCGAGGCTGACCCAGATGCTATAGATGTGGTGGCTGTATTTGAACCGAGAGTTGCAGCAGCAATTTCATATGTGTACTCATATGGCGTAGTACCAGATCCGATTGCTTTTCTTGGTGACCTCAACCGCGAGCCAGTACCAAGTTCGTTACTGCTAACGAAAGAAAAATTACAGGGAATTCAAGTTGCATGTTTGGCAGTACAGTTTGACAGACCAGAAAATCCTCATTTTACAGGCGCATATGATGATGCGGTCAGACTAGTGGAAAAGGTAATAGACGAAATAGAGAGAATCGTGCAACCACCACAACCAGCTGAATCGCTAAGAGTGAGGACTGACATGGTGGAAGTACCGCGTCCACAGCCACGGGCAATTGTTACTGAACAAGAACTGATTGCTGCTGCTAATGCGAAAATAACAGGTGATTTTGATACAGGAGACTTACTGACAGTTATTGGGCAACGTAAACCTAGAACCTATGGACAATGGGGAGGAGTACGCCCACCGGAATATGCTGAAGCCTTTGACAATATTCCAATGTCACAAGAGCGATTAAAGCAATTGTACGCTATGGGTCATTTGCATGCTGAACAAGAACGTGGTTTACCAGAAGATGTTCGATTGGTAGGTATATACATTGAGTTACCAGAGAATCTAGAAGATCCAAAAAAAAGAAAAACAATAGTGTACCATCGATTTATCGATTCCGAATGGCAAGCTCTAACTCAGGCAACACGAGAAAATCCACTAATTATTGGTCGAGGATTTCCAGAGAAAGAAGGGGATCCATTTCTTCATTTACCGCTTGAGGATTATGAATTGGGACAGTATAATGCAACTGGAGAGGATGCGCGCATTAAGGATGAGCATGTGGCGTTATGGGTGGAGGAAGGACAGGTCTGGATTCGGAATATGTCGACAATGGACGGAGTATATGCGGTGGCACCAAAAAAACAACGAACCTCTTGACGATAAACAGTGAACACCGTACACTCCACACGATATGTCTGAACTCAGAAGAATAATGGTCTGCCAAAGTGCAGTCTGCCAAGACAAAGGCTCTAAAGGTGTGTTGCACCGTCTAGAGACTGTTTATAATGAGAGATTTCAAGAGAAGTACCCAGATTTACGAATTGAAGTGGGGGATTGTAATGGTGGATGTGAACAAGGGCCAATCGTAAAGATAAACGATTCTGTCATGTTGCGAAATGTAGACAACCAGACCGCACAGCAGATATTGGAGGATCCAGAATCAGTGATGGGTGATGTGATGCATGTATTACAGGAAGATAGAGAGACATTTGAGCGCATTATTAGTGGAGAGATCATTTAATCTTTTTCCACAGATAGTGAGACAGACTGTGCTATAATCTACATAGATAAGGGGGTCTCGCAGGGGATCTTTTTGATTAATAGATAATTTCATTTTATGACCAATAATAAAAGTCAGGAAGCTATCACAAACCTGCTCACCATGTGTGAGAAAGAGGGAATTAAAATGGTTGATATTAAGTTTACAGACTTGCCTGGAACGTGGCAGCATTTTACAGTTCCTATTGGTGAGTTCACACAAGAGGTGTTTGAAGAAGGCCTTGGCTTTGATGGTTCAAGTATTCGAGGATTCCAGTCTATTGAAGATAGCGATATGGTAGTGGTCCCAGACCCTGAAACAGGATTTGTGGATCCATTTACAAAAATTCCAACACTCTCCATTATTGCAGAACCAATGGATCCAGGAGATGGTACAGTAAAAGAGTATGATAACAATCCGCGATACATTGCTCGAAAGGCAATCCAATACATGAAGGATCAGGGCATTGCGGAAGAAATCTATATTGGACCAGAGCTTGAGTTCTATATTTTTGACGATGCAAGATTCGGATCTGATGGGCATTTTGCAAGTTACGCGCTCGATTCCTCAGAAGGGCACTGGAATGGTCTCACTGAGTATCCAGAAGGGAACTTAGGGCATCGACCACAATTCCAAGGAGGGTATTTCCCTGCTGCACCAACTGATTCTTTGCAGGACTTGCGGTCCGAAATGGTTGTTGAGCTCGAAAAGCTTGGAGTGGTAGTTGAAAAACACCATCATGAAGTTGGTGGTCCCGGGCAAACAGAAATTGATATTCGGTACGAACAACTGTTGAAACAGGCAGACAATGTGATGATGTATAAGTATGTTATTAAGAATGTTGCATGGCGCCACAATAAGTCAGTAACATTCATGCCAAAACCATTATTTGAACAGGCTGGCAGCGGAATGCATACACATCAATCATTATGGACAGATGGGAAGCCTCTTTTTTCTGACCCAAGCGGTTATGCTGGTATTTCAGAAATGGCACTGCAGTACACTGCTGGACTTTTACAGCACGCACCGTCGTTTCTTGCATTTGGAGCACCAACAACAAATTCATATAAGCGCCTCACTCCGGGATACGAAGCGCCGGTAGTTTTGGAATACTCCAAGCGGAATCGGTCTGCTGCAATTCGCATTCCAATGTATAGCCAAAAGCCAAAAGCGAAGCGGCTCGAGTTTCGGTCTGCGGATCCAATGGCAAATCCATATCTGACATTCGCAGCAATGCTTATGGCTGGTCTTGATGGTATTCAGAACAAAAAGGATCCAGGGAAACCACATGAGAAGGATTTATTTGAACTAGAAGGCGAAGAGGCAAAAAATCTTAGACTCGTACCTGGTTCATTGGCTGAGGCACTCGATGCGCTAGAGGCAGATCACGACTACTTGACTCGTGGTGGTGTCTTTACGGAAGAACTTATTGCGAATTACATCGCGTACAAAAGAAAAAATGAGGTTGATCCTATTCGTTTGCGACCACATCCATACGAATTTGATTTGTACTACAACGGGTAGAAAAAGGCTATTATTTGGTACATAACGACGATTTGTACAGTATCGCTTGATAGAAACCTCAAGTACAGTATACTGTGAGTAGAGAGCGTTAGGTACATTCTTAGGTACAGACACCTTATGAAAACCATCGCAATAGATATTTCAGATAAGGACTTGATTATTGCCGAGTTGCGACAGCGGTTTGGGTCTATTGGCATTCGTTCCCTTATTCATGAACCAATAGATGTGGATTTGATGAGTGATGGTCGGATTCTCGATATCCCACAACTGACTAAAAAATTACAAGGCGTATTAGAGGAACACGTGCCGCATATACTCAAAGGGGGTGGTGCATATATGTCACTACCTGAATCAAAAGTATTTACGCATGTGTTCACCTTCCCGCGAGAGTTACGCGAGAATGAAGTTGAAGATGCTATCGCCATTCAGTTTGCTGATTATTTTCCCTACGAGATTGATACTGCAGCATACGATTGGAAAGTGGTGCAAGAGAGCGACCAAACGCAAATGATTCTGGTAGGTGCATGCGAGAAACAGTATGTTGAGCAGCTCACCGCATTAACAAGCGCTCTTGGAATATTATTATTGGGCGTTGATCTTGAAAGTGCGAGCACGGCACGAGCCCTCCTTCCACAGGCAAAAGATTTGGATTCATATATGGTTGTTGATTTAGGCGCGCGTGTTGCATCTCTTTCAATTTTTGATGAACAAGGTCTTCAATCCACATTAGTACTCGACGGATGTGGCGATAAAATTACAAACGCAATAAGTGCAAAAACAGGGTTGTCATGGGAAGAGAGTGAAGAACTTAAGAAGAAGATCGATTTGAATGATAGGCAATCGGATGAGCTCGATCTTTGTGTTGTTGTTGAGGATCAATTAACTCCTGTTGTTGAGGAAATCAAACGCACCATTCGGTTTTATGAGGGATCAAGAAAAAAACAAGTGAAAGAAGTCTTTTTGTCTGGAGGAACATCTCGCTTAACAGGATTATATTCATACATTGCTTCACGCATCGACAGACCTGTTCAATGCGGGGATGTGACAACACATATTAAATCAGCAGATGCTGTCGAAGAAAAGGGTATGCCAATACGATATGCGAACAGTATTGGGTTGTGTCTGGGCACGCTAGATAAAAAGCATCACAAAACACGATACAATTTCTTGCGTTATGTAGACACACCGAGTAGTACTTAGACTATGAAGTAGCGGACAAACACCAATAAGAAAACCGATTGCATAAAGAGACCTGTTCTAAAACGAATGGGCGTTTTTATAGTATCGTGAAACAGTTTGTGAAAATCGTAATGGATTTGAATCAAACGCGTTATGAAGTAGAGAGGAATGCGAGAAATTTTTTGTGGTACATGTTCTACCTCTTTTCCAGCACGACCAAACATCATTAGGATATCAGGAACAACTCCACCGATCGCACCAAAAATAGTGATAGGCATTTGTGGGTCATTGCGAAAATTAATAACAAACAGTACGAGTAGAACCAGGAAAAGAACATCTATAGTTGAGACAAGAAACGGTAATGGATCTCTCGCATTATGTTTGTGACGCCAATAGAGGAATTCATCCCCGTGTGGAATCGCATCCATAAAGTAGTGACTAACTGCGCCAGCCAAAAAACCGGTTGACGGAGAACCGGTTACTTGCGCCACGAGCATGCCAACTGCTGCATGTGTCGTTAGTGTCATAGCCTATTCTATTGTGAATGAAGTAGGACCTGCACCTGTTCCAAGAAGCTCCCATGGACCATCCTTGCTTGTGCCGATATAGACATCAAAATGCTCTGCTTTCAAACCATCAGTTGCCCCAATTTCATGAACAAGTACACGATCGCCAGATGATAACCGTGCCTCGAGTCGGACAATAACCTCTCCACCACCTAGTGATGTATAGGTTGCAATTGCATCAAGATCCGGATTGCTGAGTAGGGAAGTGGTATCTGCATAGTTGTTTGTGACACCATCTATTTCTTGAGGCACTGTGGATTGGATGACTTCTGATGCAAAAATGGAATTCCCTTTTTTGAGTTTATGTATTTCGATTGCATTAATATCTGCACCTGGAGCAGATGCGCTACTCACAGCGCCATCAGCGGTATCGACAAGGCGGATATAGGTCGATCCAGAAAATGTGGCGTACAGAATTACAATCAAGCCAAGCAGAAAAAAAACGATAAGACTGTTGAGGATCATTTTTTTATGTGTATCGATCGATGCTCTCCAATTCATAGATGTATTGATCTTGTTTGTTGCGGGGGCAGGATTTGAACCTGCGACCTGCTGGTTATGAGCCAGCCGAGCTGCCAGACTGCTCCACCCCGCGCACATCACACCGAGAAGTTCAGTAGGCTGTGTCCGTTGTTGAGCGCATTGTATTAAGTAAAATCAACGTATACGGTACCATAACACCTCCAAAAAGGCAAGAATTCTTCTATTCATTGTTATGAAATGTGCCGGAGGAGAGACTCGAACTCTCATGGGTTGCCCCGCGCGATTTTGAGTCGCGTGCGTATACCAATTCCGCCACTCCGGCCTATCACGATTACGAATGACTCAATACACTCTACTGAATGGGGGTAAAAAAGTCAAAGTTATGGTATACTTCAGTTCATATGGCTCGCATTATTTCTATTGTAAATCAAAAGGGTGGAGTAGGTAAAACCACTACCGCTATCAATTTGAGCGCTGCATTAGCCAAAGAAGGTCAGCGTGTGCTCTTAGTTGATATGGATCCTCAAGGGAATGCAACTTCCGGTTTTGGCATTGATACGACTCAACTTGAAAAGACCATGTATGATGTATTGGTAGATGGTATGCCCATTGCAGATATGCTATTAGAAAGCGGAGTAGAGAATTTGCATGTTGCGCCATCAAATGTGGATTCTGCAGGAGCAAGTGTTGAACTTGTGCCGTTGGAAAATAGAGAATATAGATTACGCACAGCTATAGAAGTGGTACGACCACATTATGATTTCATTTTTGTAGATTGCCCACCGTCTCTCGGTGTCATCACAATCAATGGAATCGTTGGAGCAGACGAAGTGTTGGTTCCCGTGCAAACTGAATATTATGCCTTAGAAGGTCTTGGTCAGTTATTGAGAACGATAGAGTTGATCCGTGAGCATCTTCATCCTGAGTTACAAATTCTTGGAGCGGTTTTAACCATGTTTGATAAGCGAAATAAATTGTCTGAAGCGGTGTTTAAAGATATTTATCAGTATTTTCCCTACAAAGTATTTGGAACAGTGATACCAAGAAATGTACGTCTCGCAGAGGCTCCTTCATATGGCAAGCCGGTAACCGAGTATGATCCATCATCAAAAGGCGCACGCGCATACACAAAACTGGCTCGGGAACTGTTGTATACAGAAGCTGGTTCTGTGCAACGCACCGAAGCAATAAATCAATTACGTGAACAAGAACACAATGAACAATAAAGGACTTGGACGCGGTCTCAGCTCGTTGATTCCGCCAAAACAAAATAATGCAACCATGCAAGCGCAGATTGCTGCAAGTAGCCCAGACCTACGAGCGTCGAGTAGTATGGAAATAATCGACATTCCGTTATCGAGTATTGACCCCAACCCACAACAACCTCGACAGCATTTTGACCCGAAGAATCTGGACGAGCTGGCACAGTCAATTGAAACCTATGGCTTACTTGAACCTATTGTTGTCGTTGCAGAAGGGGATCGGTGGCATATTGTAGCTGGAGAGCGACGTTTTCGAGCTTTTACACAATTACAAAGGGCGACGATACCTGTAATAGTTCGAACAGCAACAGACCTGGAACGGCTGGAGTTGGCTATGATTGAGAATATTCAACGAGAGGATTTGAATCCTATTGAGAGAGCTGAGGGATACGCGAAGTTAGTTAATGATTTTGGTTTAACGCAACAGGTTGCCGCACAAAAAATGGGCATTGCACGGTCATCCATTGCAAATGCAATTCGATTACTTGATCTACCGACCGAGATTCAAATAGGATTGGCAGAAGGAAAGATTACTGAAGGTCATGGCAAGGTCTTGCTGGGACTCAAAACAGAAAAGGAGCAAATGGATCTGTATAAGCAGATGACCAGTGGTAGCGCAATGAGTGTTCGAGATCTGAGCGATGCAGTGGCAGGTGGAAACAAGCAAAAGTCACGCAGACGTGTTGGAGATTTTGAATTACAACAAGTAGAAGAGCAACTGCAATCGTCTTTAGGAACGAAAGTATCTATTAAAAAGAAAGCAGGAGGAAAACATCAAATCATTATTGATACGTTTTCTGACGAAGAGTTTAAGAGCGTCGTCAAGAAAATTCGCACGTAATTAATAGTCGACGTCTTTGGTTTTGTCCAATAACGAGCGACTCTCTTTGTTTAAATAACTTCGGATGTGAGATCGTGCGGTATCCGTATTGACAAAGTCTAGCCAATCAGCTGAAGGACCTTTACGATGTGGGTCAGAAAATATTTCAACAACATCCCCACTTTTAAGAGTTGTATTAAGACTCGCGATTTGGTCATTTATTTTTGCACCTGAGCATGTATGACCCAAGTCTGTATGAATTTTGTATGCAAAATCAACTGGAGTGGCGTCTTCTGGAAGTTCAATAACATCGCCCCGTGGAGTAAATGCATAAATTCTATTTTGGAAAATATCAATTTTTAAGGACTCCAGAAGTAGATCTTTGTCCGTGAGATTGTCCTGCATATCAATGATCTGCTGCATCCAATCAACACGACGATCAATTTTTTTGTGATGTTTGAATTCGTCATAGGCCCAGTGTGCCGCAATTCCGAACTCTGCTTCCTTGTGCATTTCTGCGGTGCGAATCTGCACTTCCACAATATGTGCCTTCTCATCATCTGGAGCAAAGCCTTTTGGGGCAAACACTGTCGTATGTAGGGATTGATAACCATTTGGTTTTGGTTGTGCAATGTAATCTTTAATACGCCCCTTTAGTGGTTTGCATAGTTCATGGACAACTCCAAGCGCCTCATAGCATTTAGCAACAGAATCCACAATGATACGGATAGCAACTAAGTCATAAATTTTTGCCAGATCGCGATTATTTTTTATGAGCTTTTGGTACAGCGAGTAAATATGTTTTGTGCGACCATGTGCATCGATAGCAATAATGCCACGCTGCTTTAATTCGGCAATTAAGAATTGCTGAAATTCATGTACAAATTCTTCTTTCTCCTTAAACAATGGAATGACTCTGTTCACCATCCAGTTATATTCTTCTGGATACACATATGGAAAAGAAAGATCTTCTAGTTGACCCTTTACCTCTCCCATTCCAAGACGGTTCGCAATGGGTGCAAAAATTTCAAGACTCTCTAATGCAATGCGTCGACGTTTTTCTGGTGGAAGCGCATCTAATGTGCGTAAATTATTTATCCGGTCAGCGAACTTAATAAGAATGACGCGTGCATCTTCTGCCATAGCAACAAACATGCGCCGCAAGTTTTCAACATAACGATCAATACCGCGATATTTCAACTGTCCCAGTTTTGTGATTCCTTCTACAAGGAACGCGACTTCTTTTCCAAACTCTTTCTTGATATCATCAAGTGTTGTTTCGGTATCTTCAGGTACGTCGTGCATTAACCCTGCAGCAATCGTGTCGTCATCCAATCCAAGTTCTGCAAGCGTAATGGCTGTTGCGAGTGGGTGCACAATATACGGTTGTCCGGATTTTCTTTTTTGGCCACCATGCGCAACGCTGGCAAAATCATATGCGCGCTGCAGCATCTCAACATCGGAATCCGGATTATGCTCAACAGCGATCCGGAGGAGATCATCGATCGTTTGGTCGTCAATTGTAGCGATTTTCATATCTGGCATGGCTACACTCTACTCCAGATATCCAGATATTTCAAGAACGCTTGACATCATGTGGGTAATTACGTAGGGTATGCCAACAAGAGGCAAAAGGTCAATGCGTGCGGCAGAAGCCGTTAGAACGCATTCTGTGCGGAAAAGCGATTAACCACTCGAGTGGCCGGTATTAGACAACGGCTCTGTCTTCCGGACACACCTGAAGAGGAAGAGTGTAGATAATCGCAGAAACCGCCATGCAGAATACCAAGCAATGAAGTGGGGTCTGGTTTCAACCCCGAGCACTGCACACACGTTGAGTACAACAACACCGTACTCCGCGTCACACGCTCCTTTGCGAGTCGACCCCGTAAGCGGCTACCACCGCAACGGGCAGCACATCGATGTGCGAAGGACACGAAGGTACGTGCAGACTTCAGAATTGGTATAGGCCTGACGCCGGGGATTTCCAGGCGCGTTCTACGTTTACTCACCGACCCTCCGTGGTCAATCTCGTCGCAGACGAGGGAGGGAGAGTAGACAAGGAGCGCGCCTGGCGATCCCTTCTTTTTTTATGCAAAAACACCCGGCGTGTGCCGGGTGTTTTGTTTAATTCTTTTTTGGAACGTACTTGCCGCGCTTCTTGTTAAACTCACGTTTCTTGATCAGGATTGCTATTACATCCTTTTCTGTTACTTTTTCGGGATCAAGACCGCTCTTCTTTGTGATAGAAGCATTGGTTTCACCGTCGGTCACATATGGACCATATCGACCATGTCGTACTTGTAGCTTACCACCAGAGGTCGGATCGTCTCCAAATTCTGCAATAGGCGTTTCCATCTTTTTCTTTTTTGCTGCAGCGTCTTTGAGTATCTGGATACACTCTTCAAGTGAAATCATTCGCGGATCAAGATCTTCACCAAGCGAAGCGGTAAGTTCACCGGCACGGAGGTATGGTCCAAAACGGCCATCGTCCGCGATAATATCATTATCATCAGTGTACTTGCCAACATTGCGTGGGAGAATCAACTGGTGCAGTGCTTCCTCTAGTGTGATGTGATCAATGGATTGTCCCTTTGCCAGAGAAGCGCTCTTCGGTTTGTTTATTTTTTCTTTCTTGTCTTCTTCGCTCCATTCACCCAGCTGTACAAATGGACCAAAACGTCCGTTGCGGACAATCACATCTAATCCTGTCTCAGGATCTTTTCCAACATTCCGCTCTTTCATCACATCCTCCTTTTTCAGCATTTTATCTTTTTCCTCAAGATTGCTGTGGAATGGACCGTAGAATTCTGCTAAGACAGGAACCCATTCTTTGTCACCTTCAGCAATTTCATCCAACTGCTTTTCCATGTTGGCTGTAAATTCGAAGTCAACGATATTTGGAAAATGTTCAATAAGTAGGTCGATCACAATATTTGCGATGTCCAGCGGATACAGTTTTTTGTTGTCATCACGTTCCACATATCCGCGATCGATAACCGTGCTAATTGTTGGAGCATACGTTGATGGTCGGCCAATGCCATACTCTTCTAGAATTTTAACAAGTGTTGCATCAGAGTATCGTGCAGGTGGCTCGGTAAAATGCTGATTTGGAAGAATTTCCTTCACTGCGACCGCATCTTTTTCTGCTAATTCTGGAAGGATTTTTTCTTGTGCACTTTTGTATACCTTCATGAATCCATCAAACACGACAGTACTTCCAGTTGCTCGGAATAGATATTGCTTTGCTTCTAGGTCAACAGATGTTCGCTCGACACGTGCCTCTGGCATTTGAGAAGCGACTGCACGCGACCAGATCAAATTATATAATTTCTTTGCTCCAGCATCTCGAATTTTTGATTTCTCTGGAGTTTCCATGACGTCAGTTGGACGAATGGCTTCATGCGCTTCCTGGGCTCCTTTACTTGTAGTGGTGTATTTTACTTCTCCAGTTGCATACTCTGTGCCGTATTCACTCTTCAAGAACTTTTGTGCACCTTCCAAAAACTGTGATGCCAAATTCATTGAGTCGGTACGCATGTAGGTGATTTTTCCAGTTTCATACAGTTTCTGTGCGAGTACCATTGTTTGCTTTGCGCTAAAACCAAGTTGGTTGTTTGCGGTAATTTGGAGCGTAGAGGTCGTAAACGGTTTTGGTGGTTTCTTTGACGTTTCCTTTTTGCTAACAGAGGAAACAGTAAACTGTTCACCTTTCAAGTCAGTGGCAATGCCAGTTGCCATCTCTTCATTCCCAATGGAAAGTTTTTCTAATTTCTTTCCATCTATGGCGTGTAGCTTCGCAGGAAAGTCGACGTCATCCTTTGAACAGTCTGCATCAATGGTCCAATACTCATCTTTGTTAAATGCATCTCGTTCACGCTCACGCTCAACAATAAGTCGGACGGCAACCGATTGTACGCGTCCTGCAGAAAGACCGTACTGCACTTTTTGCCATAAAAACGGTGAAAGCTCATATCCAACAAGCCTATCTAATATACGCCGTGCTTGCTGAGCGTCTACTTGCTTGGTATCCAATTCACGTGGATTCTCAAGCGCTTTTAAAACAGCATCACGTGTAATCTCATGAAACGCAATACGTTTCATAGGAGTCTTTTTGGACGACTTCAGCAATTCTGCTAAATGCCACGCAATGGCTTCTCCTTCTCGATCTTCGTCAGTCGCGAGATAGATTTCATCTGCACCTCGCGCAATTTTCTTTAGGTCAGTGACACGCTCTTCAGCTCGCTTTGGAACTTCATATGTTGGCAAGAAATTCTTCTTCACATCAACGCCAATTTTACTCTTTGGCAGGTCCCGCACATGACCAAAAGAGGACTCCACCTGATACTCATCATTGAGAAATTTGGTGATTGTTTTTGCTTTTGTTGGCGACTCGACAATAACTAGCTTCATGATCGTCCTCTCATTTTTTAGATACGATGTTGTTTATAAAGGATAACAATTTTCTTGTCAAATAAAGGAAGAGCGAGATGTGAGGATCTGTTCGTTTGAAATCCAGTGCTGTCGCAGTTCTCCGGCAAGGTATAATGAGCCTGTAATCAGGACAATATCATCTTTTGCAGCGGTGGCGAGAACGTGTTCTAGTGCGCGTGCGGAATCAGTTTCAACGCTGATCGAAGTAGTTGGATGCTTCTGCATGACATCATCGACAATGCCCCGTGCCTCATGTGAACGAAAACCAGGTAAAATGAAGTTTGTGACTGTCACTGAATCTGCAAATGGTAACAATGGCGTGAGAAGATCAAGCGGCTGTTTGGTCTCTTTTACAGCAAAGACGAGATGCAGTTTCTTCCACGGACGCAATGTCTCTAACGCTTCAACGAGTGATGCAATTTTTGCAGGAGAGTGAGCGCCGTCAATGATCACGCGCGGTCGATCTTGCATAAGTTCAACACGTGCAGGAAGTCGCGCCTCTGCTATTCCTGCACGAATGGTTGGTAATGGAACGCCAAGAGCAGCGCCGACCGATGCTGCAAGGTTCGCATTCCATTGCTGGTGTTCACCTGGCATAGCTGTATCATAATGTTCTGTAGGAGCGATATACGAAATTTCAGCACCAACTTTTGTCGCCTCTGCATTAAATACATCTCGCACATCTGCACGTGTTTCAGAAGAAAACAGTAGTGCCCCAGGTTTGATAATTCCAGCTTTGTGATCTGCTATTTCA
Organism: uncultured Gammaproteobacteria bacterium; assembly: GCA_964569285.1. GTDB lineage: Bacteria > Patescibacteriota > Patescibacteriia > UBA9570 > XYC2-FULL-38-9 > CAZMTW01. The sequence continues at coordinate 6,346 of CAZMTW010000003.1, read as the reverse complement.
CATTCCGTTTCCCCCAGTAGCGCCGTATGGTCTAGTGATACATTTGTGAGGACGCACACAAGTGGAGCATCAAACACATTTGTTTTATCATAGCGGCCACCGCAGCCGGTTTCTATAACTAACCACTCCACACCCATTGAAGAGAAGTGAATAAGTGCAACAGCAAAAAAGATTTCAGCATACGATGGCATCCACTCAGGATCTTCTTGTTCAATGTCTTCTATGACCGGTCTCACCTGTTCAATGGCATCAGCAAATGCATCTGGTGCAACAAGACTTCCATTAACGTGAATATTCTCAGTCGGCACGCTGACATACGGACTGAGATACAAACCGACATTTTTTTGATCCTGAAGCAGTAGAGAATAGATCATCGCAGATGTGGATCCTTTGCCAGATGTACCTGCAACATGAATAGCCTTAAACTGTTTTTCAGGATTGTTGATACGTTTCATCAATCGCTGCGTGCGTTCCAAAAAGAAATCTAATGGAAGATCAGACTTCATATAGGAGGACGATTTATCTATGGTGCTATTGAGCCATTCAACAGCTTCTATATATCGCTTCGAAATTGCCATGAAGCACTACTTTGTTCCAGCGCGAAGCCAGCGAACACCAGCATACACAAGTGGAGTATCCAGAATGGCAAACGCAATTTTAAATGCCAAGTAGGTGAGTGAGAGTTCAAGAACATACCCGGTAGTAAACTTGTCAGTAAGATGGTAGAACGCGAGAAACATAAAGAGTAGTGTATCAATGGATTGGCTAATCCAAGTTGATAGGTTGTTTCGCAACCACAACATTTTTCCGTTTGTCTTCTTTTTCAAAAAGCCAAAAGCCCACACGTCATGAAACTGAGATACCGCAAATGCAACAAGGCTGGCAAATATAAAACGCATTGAGTGTGTGAACGTGGAGTCATATGCAGCAGCGCCATCTGCAAAACGCTCGGCCGCTGGAAGTGCAACTGATAGAGCAACAAGCGCAAAGAGTAACACTAATGCAACGACACCAACCATGAGAAATTGCTTTGAAAGCGCTTTGCCGTACACCTCTTCTATGATGTCAGTGACTACAAAGGTAAATGGATACGTGAAGATTCCAACAGAAACAGAAACGCCAAATAGTGTGGTGATTTTTGAACCAAGAATGTTTGCCGTTGTCAGCGCCAATACAAAAACGCCAAGTAGAAGCAATACACGTTTACCGGGGTGAGAATTCAATGTTTGAGAAAGTGTTTCCATACGAATAATGATATTAAAGTGAATAGAGATTTTCACCGACATCCTTGAGTATGCCGCGAAGTGAAAGTGTTGTTATAAGTTGAATAACGCGAGAGGTAGAGAATTGACTACGTTCGATAATCGTATCTATACAGAGTGGCTCATCAGAAAGAAGTCTAACGATAACGCGTTCGTCTTCGGTTAACTGAATCGAGGATTCTATGTCATAACGGTTGATTGAAAATTCACTTAACAACTCTAACTCATCACGAAACTGCTGACAAGAGAGGAGTGGGGTGGCGCCATATTCAATCAGGCGGTTACATCCAGTAGATAGTGAAGAGTAAATAGACCCTGGAACAGCAAATACCTCGCGGTTTTCATTCAAAGCAAAGTCGGCTGTAATCAATGCGCCGCTCTTGGTTGGCGCTTCAATAACCACTGTGGCAGAACAGAGGCCTGCTATAATTCTGTTACGTGCGGGGAAATGGTGTTTGCGAACAGGAGAACGTGGAGCATATTCAGATAATAACAATCCGCCACTGTCGAGAATACGGCGGGCGAGCCATTGTTGTCCTCGCGGATGAATTTCATCGAGATGGACTGGTGAGCCGAGAACAGCGATGGTCTGGCCACCTGAATGTATTGTTTCTGAATGGACTGCAGCATCAATACCAAACGCAAGACCGCTAACAGTCACAATGCCGGACAGTGTGAGCATTGGGATGATATCGTGTAAGACTTGTGTCCCGTAGTTGCTTGATTTTCGAGTGCCGACAATAGCTATAGCGTGTGCTGTTGAAAGTAAATCACGATTTCCCAATCCATAGAGTAGGTTGGGGGGATCACTTATTTGTGCAAGAAGAGGTGGATAGTCGGGATCTGATCGTTGGACAGTCCACAATGTGTGTTGCATAAAAAAATCTCGCCGAGGCGAGAAGATTGTCCACCAGGACTATAGCACGGTGGGCAGGTTCTGACAAGAGTGATATACTAGTATATATGAATTGTGAAACAAAAAAAATCATCCCACTGCTCTGTGCTCTTGTGTGTATTGTCGCTTTTCCAGTTAGCGTAGAGGCGAAAAAAAAGGAAAAACCAGTGAACGTTACTATTAATGTGAATGCGGGTATGACTCCGTCTTCGTCATTCTATATATTGGATACCTTGTTTGAACGTATCGGTATATGGATGGCAGGAGGTACAGATGAAGAAGTAGATACGCTGTTGAAATATGCAAATGAGAAGTTGGTTGAAATGAGTGATGTTGCTGAGGATGACGAGGATGCTGCAGCGACCGCAAGTAAACGGTACCAAAAGTACATTGCAGAAGCGGTCAAAAAAGCAAAGAAGGGCCAGAAGAAAGGAAATGATGTTGATACTGAATTGCAAAAAATCTCGAGTGCAACGCTTACGCATATTGATGCATTGATTCAAGTTGGGGGGATGGCCGCGACAGCAGAAACGCCATATATAGAAGAATCACTCGAAGCCATTCAAGAACAAGAAGAAAATGTATTACCATTGATTGAAGACGAAGAAAAGCGTACAGCAGCTGCGTTAGAAATAATTACATTTTTGCAGGAGACAGAAGAAAAAATTCCAGAAAATGTACGCGACAACATTAAAAAAACATTTTCAACGCTTATAGGCGGTATTAGTAATGTCATTATGGAACAAGGAGGGGCGCTCTTTAGTTCTCTTGGTGAATCGGCAAAGAATTTTGCTCGAGAACAAGCAAATAAAAAACTCGACTCTGCAAAGGAAGGAATCATAAACAAGATTGAGGATTTTGAATTGTAACTAGGTATGCCGCAACCGCAACATCACGGAACTATTCATTTTTCTGGATCACATAAGATGCGGGCGATCATACAATTGTTTCGTGGTGATTTACGACATCTTCCACGCGTTGTTGTGTTTTCTATTTTATCGATTTCGATCTATAACATTGGATGGGGATTTGCTGATCCATTTTTTTCGTTGTACTTAAGTGGATTTTCAGAACAGTATTCTGTCATAGGCATATTCAGATCGTTGATGGTCTTGATAGGTATACTTATTCTTATTCCACTTGGTGATTTACTCGACAGGGTGAGCCATATCACTCTCATGAATGGTGCGAAGATTGTGTATTTTTTCATTGGACTCTTTTATTTTATTGCGGGGCAGACTGGATCAGTGCCAATACTCGTGATTGCATTATTACTGAATGGAGCAATGGCACCATTCGTGTGGGTGAGTACAATGGCAACGTTGCGGGATTACTCCACAAAGAAAGATGCAGCATTGGTTTCTGGTTTTTATATCACCGCTTATCAGCTTGCAGGTGCTATTGGTTTAACAGCAGCATTATGGTTGGTATGGCAGTATCCCATTCATTACATTTTTATACCGGTCATGATCTTTCCTTTACTGAGCATGTTTTTGACGCGAGGTTTACAATCAACACACAATGAACCGCTATTGCAGGGATTACGTAATGTCGTGGTGCATGACAAGTTGGTTATGCGATGGTGGAATGATGTGAGACATTTTAGTGGCGAATTACGTTGGGTGTATGTATTATTATTAATCACTACTATCATACCGGTCATCGCTCTTACATTTCTTCCATTATTTGCACAGTCGCTCGGATTTTCTATAGTTGAGATTGGAGTGTTGTTATTAGCCATGAGTATCCCGTTTTTCCTTAGTTTTATTTTTGCTGAATTTTCTGATCGGTTTGGAAGACTCCGTAATGTCATTATTGGTCTAGCCGTTTCTGCTATCGCGGCACTCTGTATGGTATTGTTCGATGAACATGGATGGCAGTTATATGCATTTGCTATACTGTTTATTACTGGATACGCCATACTTGTTCCATCACTGAGCGGGCTTGTCACCGTTCTTGCTCAGAAAAAAAATACCGGTGCTGCTTCTGCGACAACAGACTTGGTTATTTCCATTGGTGCAATGTTGTTTGCGCCGATAGCAGGAGAAATGATTGACTGGTTAGGATGGGACGGATTATTTGTTGTAGCAGCCATTGCACTTCTGTTTATTATGATACTTGTTGTTCTGTTGCAAACAGTGTTTAAAAAGAAAAATATCGTGTATCATAGTGTACATAAGGGGAAAAATGAACCATATAGTATATGAGTCGAATACATAAACCACTCATCATTCAAATAAAAGAGCTTCTAGAAGAGGACAGTCGAGTTGTCGCCGCATGGCTTGAAGGGTCAATTGCGCGTGGAGAAGAAGATGATTTTTCTGATATTGATTTGTGGATAGCGGTGAAGGACAATCGCTTTACACATTTTATTGAGACGCGTGAACAATTTGCAACTCAACTTGGGGCGGTGGTGAGTATATTGTATCCAAAAGATGAGAACGATGGACCACCTATTGATTCATTTCATATTTTATTAGAGGGGTATCCATCAACTCTTGGCGTCGATGTCCATGTACAGCAACAAAGCAGAAAATTTTGGTTTACCAAAGATTCAGCTGCAGAAGAATGTAAAGTGCTGTTTGATAAAGAAAATGTGATAAAGATGCATCCGTTTAATCCGCAACAAATAGAAGAATATGCACGCGATGCATTTCAATATACCATGTTGCAATTTTGGCATACATTGCCGCATGTCACAGCGCTGATTGAGCGAGAAGATATTATTGAATCCGTAAGTAAATACTTACTACGACTCGAAGACTTGATTACATTGTATCGCATCATGTACACGCCAGAAAAAATAGGGTGGGGAGTAAAAGACATTGAATATGACCTTCCAGAAAAACAGGTCAAGCAAATATATCATCTCATGCCGCGTTGGAACGCAAAGGTAATTGATAAATTAGTACCGAAATTGGCTGATGCGTTTCTGGATCAGTCCAAAGTGCTTGCAAAACGATTACGAATTGATCTCCCAAGCGAGTTGATTAGTTATATTATGAAAGAGCTATAATCATGGATTCAATAGATATTGAAGAGCAGCCGTTTGAAGAATGGGTCGATGAAGATGACCTGAAAGAAGATAGGCGTCAACGGAGAACACGAAAAGAAAAGAGAGTAGGACGCTCACGAAATTTTCATTGGTTTGTTGTTGGCATGATTATCGGAGCAATCAGTTTTGTGGTGGTATTCGTTCTTGCGTGGAAGACGATAACAGGTTTGTTAACTTAAATGGTGAATGGTATACTGCAAGACATGAGAGGATTTTTTATTATCATGCTTATCAGTGGAACAGTGCTCCTTGGCGCTGGATGCACGCAAGAAGCCGTAGAGGTTCAAGAAAATATTATCTATGGCACGAATGCAGACCCAGTATTTATTCAGGAATCGAAGAATGATTGCCAAGAAAAAGGAGGAGTATTAAATGAATGTGGAAGTGCATGCGCAGATGGGGAAATATGTGTTGCTGTGTGCACCGTAGTATGTGAATTTTAACATATGGCAGAACCACGCCCTACTCGACCAGATCCAGTAACTTCTGATCCCACAGATGATGATTTGCTGACAGCAGAGGAAGTTGAAGGAGTACATGTTCCGGAGGACAAAGGAGAAGATGAGGAAATGCAACTGTATTCCAATGTGCGCTTACAAATAACATTTGCTCTCATTGCACTAGAAGGAATACAAAGCGAAAAAAAATCCAGCAACAGTAGAGAAGAGCAAATACGGGATCTGATGCGATTTTTTAGTTACGCACGTATGATGCTCGAAAAATTCGCTATGCAGGCAGATGCCACATCGACTATGTACACACTAGCGCATAGTGAATACATGTTATTGGTCGAGCAAGTAGAATACACACTGCTTGATCTTGAAGATCAAGAACAAAGTGGAGTTCATGAGAAGATTGATCTACGAAATTGGTCAGAAACAGGAACTCAAGCATCAGCGCTTTCTGCAATGGATAGAACAATAGAATTACATAATCCATTATGGGTGATCCATTATTTGTCGACATTCATTGATGATAAAAAAAAGGTTGCATTAGCACGAAACGATCGAGACTTAGACAAGGCGTATGAAGATGCCATTCTACAACGCCCTCCAAAACGTACAAGAGCGATGCAAGAAATAGCACAAGCATTATTATTACGAGCAGGAATGAGTCTGCCACACGCGGCAGCAG
>CAZMTW010000002.1:0-23404 GCA_964569285.1 uncultured Gammaproteobacteria bacterium | reverse complement strand
GGCGGCCGCACTGTCGAACGTCGGCTTGTGCGGCAGAATCACCAGCACGAACTTCTGCTCGGTGCCGATCAGCGACGCGAACGCCGCAGGGTTGGTCGTGTAGCTCAGAACGGGGGGGGTGATGTTACCCATGATTCAATTCCTTTCCTAGCGCAACAGTTGAATCTGTTACTGCTGCGGTAGTGTGGCAAAATTCAAGCCACCAGGTTGTCAAAGTTGTCGTACACGGGGAAACCCCATGCAAGACTGTGTTCAGCGCCTTTCTCGCGCTTCCCTATAAGTAGAGACATGAATGCGCCACAAAAGCAGCGCATATTCCTCTCTCCTTATAGCGAATCACCAGATTAATTGACTAGACATACTACACCAAAATGACCATTTTGTCAAGGGGTATTTCCATAAACCAATATAACGTTAAAATCGCTCTTTTTAGCTAAAAATACATAAAAAAACACTATGTTCTACACACCTATTAATGCATGAAAAAACGCACTATTGAGTCTTCAACAGTGCGCTTTTCACTCGGTCCTCAGACCGCTATTATTTCTTCCTTTTTCTTCCTCCCGAAGCAGCAACAGCGACTGCGTGTTTCTCTGCTTTGACAAGTTTGTCTAGTGCTGCAAGGAGTTCAGCGCCTATCTCATCTGTATCTGTTTTTCCGTCTACCGCTGCTTTAAAGTCAGCGACTATCTTTGCTTTTGCTGGCTCTGTAACGACTTCATTTTTAGCGAGCTCACTTTCCAGCTCTCCTAGTTGTTTAAGCGCATATTCTGAAAGAATTGGCTCAGCAGATTCGTTTGCTGTTTCAACAGGTGGTGGGGGTGGTACTACAGGCATTGGTTCGTTTGCAGTTACCATACCTTGCAACCCTTCTCGATGCCTTCTTATTTCCTGTTGGAACCATTGAGGAAAAGATCGAAGAGAAGGGTCAGAGGTTGATCCAACACCAACACCGCGTATATCTCCTGAAACGCCAACCACACGAACGACTGAATTTCCTTTTCTTGATACTTCCTCTTCAATTTGTATCACTCCTGTTCTGCCACGGTCATCTGTTATTTCAAATCCACCAGCTTGTAGTAGTCTTTCACGTAGTTCCCTCGCTTCTCTTTGCGTTGCTTGCTTGGCCTCACTCGCTGTTATTCTCGATGCTCTAGCGGCGGCCTGTTCTGCTGCTTGTCGTTCTGCTAGTGCTCTGTATACCACTCCTGGCTTTGCAGCTTTTTGCTTCGTAGCCATTTGTGGGTTGAGGCCATACAGCTGATCAAAAATATCCTGTTCCTGCACCACGGCATTGCGGGTTGCTGCTTGTTCCGGTGTACCGCCGAGTGCATCGAACGCCTCTTTCGCTAATGAACTATTCAGTGTACTCATAGTTTCACCATAGCGTCCTTCCATTTTCATTTGCCATGGAGCTATTTCACTCATAGACTGCAGACGCTTATTGGATTGGTCCGAGCGGATAGCCTGGGCTAATTTTTCTCGTACACGATCGAAGGTGGCTGTGCGGTTTTTTTCATCCTCGTCATTGTACGCGTCCAGCATTATTTTGCGTAGATCTTTAATACCAGTTACTTCTTCTAGGCGATTCCATGCTTGCCCGTGAACACCCTCTAGATTAGCGATTGCTTGCTGAACTTCAGTGAACATACCACGCAGTGCTTCCATTCGGCGTTGTTCTCCTGCGGCTGCTGCAGCGGCACGAGCTTGTTCTACCGCTTCACGAACAGCTCGTTCTTGAGCGGTAGCACGTTCAGTACGTTCGTGCAGAACCCGTTGCACTCCAAGGTTTGTAGTTATTTCGTCTATTTCTGCCTGCAAGCGCTCTGCTTTTTCTCTGTAGACACGCGTAATCTTTTCGCGGATTGTTGTAATGCGCTCTGCTGTCTGCTCAGCTCGTTCACTTAGTCGACGACTGAGATCTGTTTCAATTTGTTGTAGAGCCGGCTGAAGCTTATCAAGTATTCCTTGCATCACAGCGTTCCCTGGGCCACTTGCATGTCCTAACATTGTCTCAAGCTGCTTTGCCTGAGTACGAAGTTCTGAGTACTTGGCTGCATATTCTTGCTCAATAAGCCCTGCGACAGCAAACCTGGTCAGGTCATCATCGGTCCAATTATCAGTAGATGAAAGCCGGCGCGTTTCTCTGGCTGCATTACTTTTAACGCGGCTTAACCACTCACTTTTTTTTTGCTGCGCCTGCGGCACCTGTTGCAACGATTGAGTCAACGCTGTTTTACGCTGCAGCATGGCTTCAGCTTCTTCTTCCGAGATAGTTAATTCCTCAACAACGGCTTGTGCTTGAGCCAATAAAGCTTCAAGTTCGGCAAGGTCTGGCAAAACTGGCACAGCCTCTGATGCGTCGTGAGATACCATCGCATCTACAGATACCGGTGTAAGCTGTGGATCTGTCTCAGCTAAATTTTCTTCACTCTCATCAACTATCGGCCCCGCGACTCTTTCTCGTGCTTGGGCGGCATTAGAAGGTCCACGTGGTGGCTCTCCTCCTCCCATTCTTCCTACTCTTCTGTTTCTTTTTTTAGCCATAGTAATGATTTAGTTATTTGTTCTTGTATAATGGAATTATAGCATGTTTATTCATATTTTGCAAGACTTTGCGCAGCAAGCTTCCACTAGATCGACGAAAACCCGGAAGTATGAGAAAATAGGTACATCATGGAAGGAAAAACAATAAAAACAATCGTTCTCTACCCTCGCCCGCATATAGATACTATTGTTGCGGTGCTTCTGGCGCGTGCATACGGAGAAAAAAAATACCCTGGGGTCTCAAATGCCGCCTTCGAGTTTTGGACAGAACTGCCAGAGGGAAAAACACCTGATTCATTACTGGAAGAAGGGTATCTTCTTATTGATATAGGAGGTGGTACACTGGATCACCATATAGAAGATGAGGACACCAAGATCACTGACGGAGTAGCAAAGTTAACAGTACAACATTTGGGCATTGAACGCTTTCCAGAAATTCAGAAACTACTCCAGTGGGCGCAACGAGATGAAATAGATGGAAAGGGTATTAGTTCTAATGACCCGCTCGATCGCGCATTCGGGCTCTCTGGCCTCACAATGAGCCTTCTACGTGTTCATGCAGATAAACCAGAGATGATCGTTACCAGTGTTCTTGCGTTATTAGAAGCACATCTGGCTCAAGAAAAAAGACGATTTTATGATATTCCAGAAGAATGGGTCGCCGCAACAAAGAATGGTAAAGGAGCTCTGTATACAATGGCACATGGAGATCGAAAAGTGACTGTGGCATCTATCGAAACTAGTAGCACAGAAATGGCTGGCTATTTACGCAACAATAGAAATATCAAAGCAGACCTTGTTATTCAGGTCTTGCCATCTGGCCATATCAACCTGGTCAGTAATCAATCTTCTAGCTTGGAACTGAAAGATATCGTACGTATATTGCGTGTTGAAGAAGGAAGAAAAAAAGGAATAGACCTTTCTCATGTATCAGAAAAAGATTTGGCTTCCAGGCGCAGAATCCCAGAAATTGATGAGTGGTTTTATGACATTGTAGCTAATACAGTCCAAAATGGTGGCGTTGTGCTCGACAGTATGCAACCCACCCGCCTCTCTGCGGCAGAGGTATTAAATGCTGTATATGTTGGATTAGACATGTATATGCTTGAAAAAAAATGCCCTCCAGCTGGCTGCCGCGGAAATGCATGTTACTTTTTTGACTTCAAGCTTAAACGTTGCACTGACCGTAAAAAAGAGTCCGGTTTTTAGCATCAATTAGCGCTTTTTTTCAGCATCTATTTCACTTGTTCGTTTTCTGTTTTTCTGCTACAATAGGCGGTGCGCAGAGGCGCTTTTTACAACTAGAATTAGCTCAATATGCACATTACCTGGCACGGCTTATCTTGCATCAAAATACAATCTGGAGAGGTTCAGGTGTTGATCAATCCATACCAAGACTCGGTTGGTTTGAACATGCCAAAACTCAAAGTAAATGTGGTCGCAACAACTGACCTCAACAATGATCAAACGAACAATCTTGACCGTCTTCAAGGAGACCCCATGAAGATTACTGGACCTGGGGAATACGAAGTCCAAGGGATTTTCTTTTATGGCATTCCAAACACTGGAGGTAGAACAATGTTCGTGATTGAAGCAGAAGGTATTAAAGTTGGTCACCCTGGTGTGACAGTAAAAGAACTGAGTTACAAAGAGCTTGAGCTATTTGAAGGGGTTGATGTTTTGCTCTTGCCACTCACAGGTGAAGATAGCAAGGCGTGTTCTCAAATTATCAGCCAAGTAGAACCTCGAGTTATTATTCCTATACAGTTCAAAACACCAAAGGTAAAAGAGCAACTTGATACCATTGATGCATTTGCAAAAGAAATGGGTGTGAAAGATATCGGAGGTGAGAAGAAAGTCATCTTAAAGAAAAAAGATCTTCCTGTAGAAGAAACACAAATACAGGTTCTCAGCCCTATATAATACTATGGCGACAACAAAAACCGCACATTCTAAAAAAAATACTCCTTCACCTCCACAAACCGCTTCTGCACAGGATCGGAGAAAGCTTATTGTTCTTGGAGCACTCGCCTTTGTCGTTATACTGCTCTTCTGGATATGGACACTACCACTCAACTTTAACAAAACAAGTAATGCAACTGTTGCCGGCCCAAAGCAACTCTTCACTACGCTCGGTGGAGAACTCTCAACACTCGGCAGAATAGGTGATATTTTTAAAAGCCCACAACAAGAAATCGAACCAAATTAATTGAACACTGTCACACACCATTATGGCAAAGAAGAAAGATACAAAGAAACCTGCAAAACAATCCGCACCGCTGGAAGAGCCAGTCTCTGTTGACCAACCATTTGAAGCTGTTGGAGATGCAGCAGGAACAAACATCGGTACACTCACTGCACGACCAATTGTGCAAGAAATGTCCGACTCCTACATTGACTATGCCATGTCAGTGATTGTGATGCGTGCACTGCCAGATGTGCGTGACGGTATGAAACCGGTGCATAGACGTATTTTGTATGCGATGTGGGGTATTGGGTTGAAGTCGAGCGCAAAGTTTCGTAAATCGGCTACAGTGGTTGGTGAAGTGCTTGGCAAATATCATCCTCATGGTGATACGGCGGTGTATGACTCATTGGTTCGTTTAGCGCAAGACTTTTCAATGCGACATCCGCTCATTAATGGACAAGGAAACTTTGGTTCGATGGATGGTGACTCTGCCGCAGCCATGCGTTATACCGAATGTAAACTCGAAAAAATTGCAGATGAATTGCTATTGGATATCGAGAAAGACACTGTGGACTTTATGCCTAACTATGATGGCGTCCATCAAGAGCCAAAGGTTCTTCCTGCAAAGCTACCTCAATTATTATTGAATGGCACTGTGGGCATTGCCGTTGGTATGGCTACAAGTATTCCTCCTCATAACTTACGTGAGCTTACACTCGCTATTGATGAACTGATTGATAATCCAGAGGCAACGAGTGATGACTTACTCAAACATGTCACAGGACCAGACTTTCCAACAGGCGGGGAGATTTATAACAAGGAAGACATTAAACATGCGTATGCAACAGGTAGAGGGCCTATTGTTGCTCGTGGGAAGGCGATTATTGAGGAATACAAGGGTGCTCATCGCATTATCGTGACAGAAATTCCATACCTGGTGAATAAAGCAAACTTGATTGAGAAAATTGCCAACCTAGTGCGAGATAAAAAGCTTGAGGGTATTCGAGATCTTCGAGATGAATCTGATCGTGATGGAGTGCGCGTAGTAATTGAACTAAAGAAAGGTTCTTATCCTCAGAAGATATTAAATCGACTATTCAAACTCACTCAACTACAGCAAACATTCCACATGAATATGCTTGCACTTGTTGATGGGCTACAACCACGTGTATTGACCCTCAAGATGGTCTTGGAAGAATTTATTAAGCATCGAGAAGTTGTGGTACGACGCCGCACTGAATATGATTTAAGGAAAGCAGAAGATCGTGCACATATCTTAGAAGGGTTGGCGATGGCGCTGGAGAAGATTGATGCTATTATCAAAACAATCAAGAAATCAAAAGACAAGGTCGAAGCCAAGACTAACTTGATGAAGCAATTTAAAATGAGTGATCGACAGGCGATTGCTATTTTGGAAATGAGACTGCAGGCGCTTGCAAACTTGGAGCGATTACGTGTTGAAGAAGAGTTAAAAGAGAAACGAGATTTGATTACAGAATTGAAGAAAATCTTGTCATCAAAAAAGAATATTTTAAAGGTGATCAAAGACGAAATTGGAGAGCTCCGTGAAACGTATGGAGAAGATCGACGCACAAATGTGATACCGCATGCGCTCGGAACCTTCTCACAAGAAGATCTTATTCCAAAAGAAGACACTGTGGTCATGTTAACCACAGATGGATATATCAAACGCCTTCCACCGGAAACATTTAAAAAACAGAAGCGTGGTGGAAAGGGTGTTATTGGCTTAACCACAAAAGAAGAAGATGCAGTCTCTGATATCTATATGACCAGCACACATGCTGACATGCTGTTCTTCACCACACGAGGACGTGTGTTCCAGTTAAAAGCATATGAGGTCCCACAAGGCAGCAGAACCTCCAAGGGTCAAGCGATTGTGAATTTCTTGCAACTGGATTCATCTGAAGGCCTCTCTGCTGTGGTCAGCACTGAAGACTTGAAACAGTACAAGTATTTGATGATGGTTACGAAGAATGGCGTAATCAAAAAGACAGACATGGAAGAATTCAAAAATGTACGCCGCTCTGGTTTGATCGCATTGAAGATTAAAGATGGAGACAGCTTGATGTGGGTCCAACCAACTGGAGGTAAAGATCACATCGAACTCGTTGCAAGTAATGGACAAGCAATTCGATTTGATGAAAAAGATATTCGTGCAATGGGACGAACAGCAGCAGGTGTCCGTGGAATGAAACTCAAAGACGGTGCTGGTATTACAGGAATGGGTATTTTACCAGAAGGAAAAAGTGATTATCATGAGTTGCTTGTGATTATGGACAACGGATATGGTAAACGTACTGAAATGAAACAGTACAAGGTACAAAAGCGTGGTGGCACTGGAATTAAAACTGCAAATGTGACAGAAAAAACCGGTGCTATTAACACGGCATTTGTGGTAGACAAAGAAGATGAAGAACACGACCTGGTGATCATCTCTGTGAAAGGTCAGGTTATTCGCATGCCTCTCAAGTCAGTCAACTCACTTGGACGTGCAACACAAGGTGTTCGCCTCATGAGATTCAAAGCAGCTGGTGATACCGTTGCATCGGTGACCAAGCTCTAAATTACTTCTCTTCCGTTTCCGCTAGCTCGTCGTTTATTTCAGCCACAGGTGGTGGTGAGTAATATTGTTTTTTTCGCTTCAGTAAAAAATAGAAATTAATAACAACGAGTGCTATCAACACAATAAACCCTGTTCCGATAAGAAAAAGCCATGTTGAATTACTGACTTGTTGCAAAGCAATGACAGTGAAAGAAGCAATGGTGTGTTTATCTGAGCTCACTCCACGAGAGACGATTTGAATATCTGCGTTATTCTCCCCTGCCGGCAACGCATCAACAACCACTGATATGGACCAATCTCCTGTCGCGTCTGCAGTGCTCTCCTGAATAATTGGTGTCGCGGATTCAATTGATAGTGTGACATGCGCATACGGATCAGCCTCTCCCGAAAAATCAATAACATCAACCTGGGGAATCTGTCCAATACCTGCGATTGGTTGTAGCCCCACGGTTGAACGTTTATAGAGAAGGTATGACTTGTCTGATGACGGCGCGATGGGCACACGAGAAATCGCCCCGTCGGCAGCATAGAATTCAGTTACAGGTTGAATCACTAATGATTCAGAAAGGTTTGTGTTAAGTCGATTCGCGATTTCAACAGCTTCTGCGCCAATGGCATAATTACGCCACTCTATTGGGATATCATTAACAACAACTCCATGCGCTGGTTGTGTGGCAAATACAAACATCGCACAGATACCAATGCCTAGTGGTGTGATAGCGTTATGTATAATCAACCTATATATGCTCATAGACACATATTATACTCCTAACGAACCTGTCTTACGTTGTGTTTCCTCTTGTTCCACTGGCTTCGAAGTAGCCATAGGACGTGCTACGATGTTCTGACCAGAACCACCTGTACCACCACCACGCTTTCGCATTTGAATAACAACTACAGCCAGGATCAGTATCAATGCAACAACGATATTGATAATGAAGATCCATGTCGTATTACTCAAACGGCGATCCTCGACCACCACAAATTTTGCAATTTCTATTTTGTCCGAATCAACACCACGGAATGATGATTGTAATTGTGCTGTATGCTCGCCCTCTCCAATTGCATCTACTGGAACGGTAATAGTCCAGCGACCTTCTTCATCTGCGCGCGTTACCTTCACAATAGGATCGGAATTTGTTTGAACCAGCACTAATGCATACGGTGTTGTGACACCGCTATACACTATCTCACTTTTTCCTACTTGAGGTTCAAGAAATCGTGTTAGTGGCATCGGCTGTACACCGGTGAGTCGTGTATTCCTCAATACCACTCCACCCGCCTCATTGGCGACTACCTCAGCCCCACTAATCACGGAACCTGTTTCGACATCAACTATCGAAGCAATTGGGGTAATATCCAGCGTCTCTCTATTCGCACTATTCAGTGTTTGAGCAATTGCTGCTTGTTGGACAGTGTCATACTCTAACCGCAATGCACTTACAGGTATATTCCATACTGTATCATCAATCTCTATGATTGTATTATCTGGTAATCCATCAATCAACTCATCAATCACATGGACACGTGGATCGGAAAATTTCACATTATCTGGAACCCAGCTCGGTTTGAATGGTTGAATGTATCGATACGTATCATCAACGCCATCTTGAAAATCTGCAATACCGTCGTTGTCTGCATCTCCACTTCTTTCTTCACTGTCAGGAATACCATCGTTATCTGAATCTGGATCAAGCGCGTCTGGTGTTCCGTCGCTATCTGTATCACCATTGCCTTCTTCACTATCCATAATACCGTCTCCATCATCATCCGTATCCACATCATTCGTCAATCCATCACCGTCAGCATCAGCTGGATCCTCATCGCCATCCGCAATCCCATCATTGTCTGAGTCTGGATCTTGATAATCAGCCAGACCATCAGCATCGGTGTCAACGACTCCCTCATCAGCATCAAGAATACCATCGTTGTCAGAGTCCACATCTTCAAAATCAAACACACCATCACCGTCCGTGTCTACGTTTGTTTCAATAGAATCTGGAATACCATCATTATCTGAGTCTGTATCCAGATAATCAGGACTGCCATCGTTGTCAGAATCATCAATATTTTCATCTGCATCAGGTATGCCGTCACCATCTGCATCAGTGTCACCACTATCCAACACACCATCACTATCAAAGTCTCCATCGCCTTCGATTTCATCTGGAATACCATCGTTGTCATCATCAGTATCATCGGCATCTAGCTGACCGTCGCCATCGCCATCTGCTTCATTCTCTTCTGCGTCAGGAATACCATCGTTGTCAGAATCGGTATCTTGAAAATCGAGCAACCCATCTCCGTCAACATCTACAGCACTTTCATCTGCGTCTGGAATACCATCGTTGTCAGAATCCGGATCAAGATAATCCGGCACAGAATCTCCGTCTGTATCACCACTCCCTTCTACTCCATCTGGAATACCGTCGTTATCAGAATCGGAATCAAGAAAATCTGGAATACCATCTGCATCTTGGTCGCCATCCCCTTCTATTACATCTGGAATGCCATCGTTATCTGCATCGTTACCTTCCAACTCTGGAGCAACATCAACAGTGGTCTCAGCGTCAGTCGCCGGAGTAACATCCTCATCAGTAGGAGTTGTTGGTGGCGTTGTTACATCCACCTCTTCATCCTCTACTTCTGGCGCAACACTAACTACCGCTGGAGCAATCACCGAATATGTAATAACCTTTTCGGCCGTTTTAATACCGTAATTATCTTCTGCATAGAGTACGTAGGAGTGAGCTCCAATATCACTTACGTTCAATTCGAGTGATGTTTGTCCTTGTGCGGTATCTCCAATGCGCTCAAACACTGATGACTGTACAAGTGTTGAGCTTGTAAACAAATGTACCCTGTTTTCTGCACCACCAGTGACAGTCAGAACAAGAGGTGTATTGCTAACCACTTTTTGATCTTGTGGAGCACCAGAAACTAACAAATCAACTGGTCGAGGATGTTTTCTAAAATCTATAACATGTGTTTCACTCACTCTCTCATTCCCATCTGTGTCATATGTGCGCATAGTGAGCACATGTTCTCCAACACTGAGATTACTCATATCAATCGGAATCGAAAAATTAATCGTAGTAGTCGTGGTTGATGCGACTTCTTTTCCATCAATAAACAATTTGACACGACCTGGTGTACCAATGCCAGTAACAGTAACGCTGTTTGTTGCAATTAATCGATACGCATATTCTGCACTCTTCGCATCAAAATTCAACATACTAGTGAGTGAGGCAGGGACATACACTATCTTTGTTTGGACCGAAGCACTTTTCCCTGAAGTAGTTACGGCAAGATACTCACCATATGATGCTGGTTCGAAAGGTAGACTACATGGATTTTGACATACACCCAGATTCGAATCATCCGCAAGGTTGATGAATGCCGTCTGTACTGCACGGTCTTTTCCATCCGTTCCATCAAATAACAAATTGCGCACACTGGTCGTCACTACAACATCACTTATCACGGTTTGCAATGTTGGAGCGGCTCGCGTGACTTCGACCTCTGCTAATGCAGCAGGGGTTGTCGCTATCTTTTTATTCGTTGTCCGAGCCTTTCCATTCACAACATATGCCTGGTTCTTTTCTCCGGTAAAATCTGTTTTCAATTTTCCGTATCCATCCCATGTGGAAGAGCTCACCAAGGTGGTCCCTTTTTTCTTTTTGCGAAAGATTATCAGTCGCCCTTGAACACCGGTATCAATATCAACAACATTCAACTGTACTTTCCCCGGTGCAACTCGCGCGGTCTTATCAAAAACAAACTGTCCATTAATTCGAAGGTGATCTCTCTCCGCACCAAATACGCGCGCAAGTACTTTTTTATTATTTACGGTATCGCTACTCTTTGGAGCATCGCCTGAATCTGGAGTTGTTTCGTCTGGAACAGTATCTGGGTCGGGTGTTGTATCATCTGGTGTTGTATCATCTGGCGGTGTGATTTCTTCCTCGTCAACATAATCTTCTGCATCTGACGGCTCCGGCAGCGATGTATTTCCGTTCGCATCAATATTTAATGCAAAATCATACGTTGTCACCGCAGGAATGGTAAACGTTCCCGTAACCTCCCATGCACCGCCTCCACTAATAGATGTATCTTCTGCAGTGTATTGACCGTCAAGATACACCTCAACTCTTCCACCCTCCAGTCCTCCGGTACCACGAATTGTGTCACTGGTGATGCTCGTTATTTCGGGCTGACTAATGGTGTTTACACCAATATAAATATTTCCTAAAGCATTGTGTGTAAAATTATTGTGCGTCACCTCTATTCCTTGTGATCCATCATCAATGTTCACGCCATAGCTTTCGTTGTTTGTAAATGTATTCGCAGAGATAGTGACATCTGACGTCGGCGATGCATAATCTGAACCATCAAATACATACACACCGTCTTGTGTGTTCCCTAATCCACTTACTCCACTGCTGTTTGTTCCAAAATAGTTACCAGATATCACGATACCTGATCCCGAATTCACCGAAACTCCTTGCCCTCCTTTAATAAACGTATTACCAGAAATAGTTGTGCCTACCCCTTCATTTGCCTCAATGCCAGTACTACCACCATAGAAAACATTATTTTGAATAACAATCCCCGTATCTGAGCCAATGATCATGTATGAACTAGCATAGGTTCCAAGAGGTGTTACTCCATCGCTGAGTACATTAAAAAAGTTCCCAGAAACTGTTGTTGACGCCGCACTAATGCTTATGGCTTGATCAGATTGCACTCCAAACACATTATTTTCAATACTGTTACCTGTACCTGCGACGGTCACTCCTTGACCCACGCGTCCTACGGTTGACTTGTCAGTGGCAACACCAATGTAATTACCTGTAATCACATTATTAATCGATGCTTCAGTCACATCAATGCCAATGGCAAGCCCATCGGCATGAAGATTGTAAATATGGTTTGCATCTCCTGCACCGTCTCCACCAATGGTATTCGTATCAGCATTTGCAATATTCAATCCTTGCGTATAGCTACCCGTACAAATATTAGCGGTTACCGTATTACCATCGGATTCAGCCAAGCGGATACACGCGCTTCCACCACTAATGGTATTCCCAGAAATGGTCGTTCCTGTGCTCCCGCCAAGAATAATACCCTCTCGTGTATCCCCAGCCGGCATGGTAAAGGTATTGTTACTGATTGTAAGATTATTTGTACCTCCATGATTGAGCGATACCTCTGTATATACACCTTGATCGTTGTTGGTAAAAGTACTACCTGTAATAATTGCATTTGTGCCACCTTCCACGTGAACACCTGTTACCGCATCATTAATGGTGACATTTTCAACTGAAACATTTTCTGCTCCAATGTCAATGGCTGTGTTGACATTTGAAAATACAATATCTTTAATAGTACTCCCTGCACCAGCATCCGGACCGATCACCAACGCCGTTGCTTCCGATCCAGTTCCATCCATTGTAAATGTTTCACCATCTGCAACACGAATAGTTACTGGGCTTGGTAGATTTAAATTATCCGCCACAGTATATGTTCCAGTGACTTGAATCTCAATAACATAACCGCCATGTGGATCGAATCCATACTGCGTGTGCGCTGTATCGAGCGCCTTTGGAAGAGATCCAGCTCCAACCGTATCAGTATTTGTCACTGCAATGATTGTTTCTGCGGCTAATGCAGGCTGTGCCGTCTGCCCAGGAAGAAAAAGCTGCATAATGCTGAATACAATAACGGTCGACGTTAGAGCCACCATTAATGATGTTGCAGAAAAAATTCGCATACCAGATGTGAAGCGTACATGTGCATTGTACGATGCGTTGTATATACCGTTCGTATTCTGAGCATGCACAAGAGCGAAGCTCTTTGTTGGTGATGAAAATAAAAGATACATCGCTCTATGAAACGCAAACCCAACACACAAAGAAAATAGCTTCACAACCGCACCTATCTTCCCACCAAAAGATAGCTTCTGCTTCTGCAGTTTTTCTAGATTCTTTTGAATTCGATGCTGCATAGATTCTCGCCTCATAGAAAAAGTATTAAAAAAACACCACTCCTCCGCTGCTGCCCTCAATCTGGGGCTGATGGATGGTGCTATAATGCATCATATACTGTGCTAACAATAGCCATTTATTCAATTGTTGTTTGTTTTATTTTTTTACCCGCTACCCGCTGTGAGATTTTTTTCACTGCGAATAAATGAATTGTAGCAAAAAACCAACCAAATGTCAATAATATGCGACTTTTTCCTCTAATCTTAGCCTATATTGTGAATTGAGCCTGAGCTATGCTCCAAAATGCTTCTGGATCTAGACTTGCACCACCAATCAAAAACCCATCAATCGAAGGTTTTAATGCCAATTCCACGCAGTTTTCCGGCTTTACAGACCCTCCGTATAGAATTCGAGTCGGTTCTGGTAGCAGTTCTCTTAGGAACAGGTGCATTTCTTCCGCCTGTTCTGGTGTTGCGGTCTCTCCAGTACCAATAGCCCAGACTGGCTCGTACGCAATAATCAGTTTTTCAAGAAAATCATTCGAAATATGAGCTAATCCTAGCTCAATTTGCTCTTTTACAACGTCTTGGGTTTCCCCGCTATTTCTTTGATCTAATGTTTCACCAACACAATAAATAGGTATTAACCCACTGTTCTCCGCTACAAGCATTTTCTTGTTTAACATCTCGTTATCCTCCCCAAATAGGTGGCGTCTCTCAGAATGACCAATAATCACATGTGTTGCTCCAGTATCTATTACTTGATCAGCAGAGGTTTCTCCAGTAAAGGCTCCAGACTCTTCAAAATGCATATTTTGTGCAGAAATACTGACAGAACTACCAGAAAAACTGTCTACAGTTACTGCCAAAATCGTAGGTGATGCTGCAATAATGAACTCCCTATCCTCTGGAAGTGCATGCAATAATAGCGCTGAAGCAAATTCTCGTGCTTCTTCCGCAGTTTTATTCATTTTCCAGTTAGCTGCTATAATAGGTATTCTCATATGAAATGCATTGTAGCATATTCTGGCGGATCCGGATTACTATCCTTGCAAAAAAATGGGTATACCTGTATAGTCTTTGAGCAGTTTAGTGAATATATAACCTATGTCAGTACCAAAAAAGAGACTCAGCAAGCGCCGAACTCGAGCGCGACGATCCCATCATTCTTTAACAGCAATGCAAACTGCTGTCTGTCCAAAATGTAGTAATGCAATACGGCCTCACCATGCATGCACTTCATGCGGCCATTACCGAGATAAAAATGTACTAAACCTACAAGAAAAGGTAGAAAAGAAGATCGTAAAGAAGACCGCTCCAAAAGTTGAGACAACCCCCGAAACCGCTCCTGAAGCATCTGTAAAGGAAGCCGCTCCAAAAAAGGAAGAGGTGAAGAAGGGAAAAAAGGCGTAACCATCAATAGCCATGTCAAATCGTCATCTCGGACGCACCATCGCATTGCAGACGTTGTTTGAATGGGATTTTTATGCTGGAAAGCAAAAGATACATGTCGCCTTGAAACACAACCTGGCTGAATTTGCTCCAAAGTTTAAGGATATTGATTTCACGACTAACTTGGTGACTGGAGTGGTTGAAAATATTGAAGTACTCAATGATCTTGTTCGAAAGTTTGCACCGGACTGGCCACTTGAACAGATTACGACGGTTGATAGAAATGTGCTCCGCATTGGCATCTACGAGTTGAAGTATGACAAACAGATCCCACCAAAGGTTGCGATTAACGAATCGATCGAATTAGCAAAGAGCTTTGGGGGCGAATCCTCTGGACGATTTGTAAATGGTGTATTAGGATCGATCTACCGCGAGATGGAGGCGGCTGGAGAAATAACTATTAATGACATGCCTATAGAGGAAGAGTCAAACGAGGAAGAGGAATAATTATATAATCATAGATGTCGAACGTGGCATGTTGTTCTTGAAACAACCGTGACGTGTGACATCCATAGAAATACTATGGAAAAAGATATATCTGAGTTAGAAAATAGACTAGACACCACATTTAGCAACAAAGACACCTTGCGCCAGGCAGTGGTGCATCGTTCGTATTTAAACGAACATAGAGATTTTCCACTTGATCACAATGAACGATTTGAATTTTTAGGCGATGCGGTGCTCGAACTTATTGTGACAGAACATTTGTACGACAATTTCCCCAACCCAGAAGGTGAGTTAACAAACTGGCGTGCAAGCTTGGTTAATTCAACAATGCTCTCTCTTGTTGCGGAACAGTTGGGTGTAGAAGAGTTCTTATATATGTCGCGTGGGGAATCGAAAGAGGTGAATTCAAAGGCTAGACAATCGATTCTTGCAAATGCATTAGAAGCGATCATAGGAGCAATATATATTGACTCTGATTATGATACTGCTGCGACGTTTATTCATAAGAATATTATCTCTAAACTAGCTCATATTCTGAAATATAAACTGTATTTAGACGCAAAAAGCCGCTTTCAAGAAACAGCTCAGGAACAGGAAGGTATCACCCCTGAATACAAAGTGCTTGAGGAATCAGGCCCAGATCATAAAAAGCATTTTGTTGTTGGAGTGTACTTGAATAATATAGAAGTTGCTTCGGGCGAAGGCACTTCCAAGCAAGAAGCTCAAATGAGTGCTGCCGAGGCTGCGCTTAAAGCAAAAGGCTGGTTTGAATAGGAATTGAAACTCAAACAGATTCCTGGTATAATCTTTCGGTATGCGATTAGATAAACTTGTTCTTCACGGTTTCAAATCCTTTGCAGATAAAACCGTTTTTGAATTCCCAAAAAACTTCACTGCCATTGTAGGGCCGAATGGCTCTGGTAAGTCCAATGTTTCTGATGCAATCAGATGGGTAATGGGTGAGCAAAGCATGAAGTTGCTCCGAGGAAAAAAATCGGAGGATCTTATTTTTGGCGGTTCAGACAAGCTGGCAAAACAGGGCATGGCTCAGGTAGAGCTACATCTCAATAACGAGGATGGTACGTTTCCATTAGAATATCAGGAAATTGTAATCTCGCGTAAGTTATTCCGTAACGGTGAATCTGAATATAGGATTAATGGTTCCAAAATACGCCAACAAGACTTGCTTATGATGCTCGCCCAAGCCAAATTTGGGCAAAAATCCTATGCCGTTATTGGGCAAGGCATGATCACCAACTTTCTTAATGCCTCTCCGCAAGAACGTAAAGACTTTTTTGATGAAGCAACCGGTGTGAAAGAATTTCAAATCAAAAGAGACCAAGCCATAAATAAACTCATCCGAACAGAAGATCATTTAGTTCAAAGCGAAACGCTTCTCTCAGAAATTGAACCTCATCTGCGTTCTCTCACTCGACTGGTAAAACGATTAGAACGTCGTGAAAAAATTGAAGTAGAATTACGAGATGTACAAGTGAATTTTTATGGTTCGCTGTGGTTTGAGCTGGAAGAAGATCTAAAAAAACATCGCACAAACTATACTGTGCAACAACAAACAATTCAACAACTAGAAGCAGAACTTGCATCACATCAAGCATCGAGTGATGTGCTGACCAGTGAAGCTTCACGAGCTGAGCGTTATCAGGAATTGCAGCAGCAATTTAATGATGTGATTGAAGAAAAAAGTCACTTACTCAAAGATCAGGCTGTACTCAAAGGAAAGTTGGAAATTGAACACGAGCGACAAGGAGAGCTCAGCTTAGTGTGGCTACAACGTAAAGAGGATGAAATCATCAAAGACGCCAGCAATCATGAATCAACGGCAGAGCAATTTCATAAACAAGTTGAACGTGAGACAGCAGAGCTTGCTCGCCAGGAGCAACAACTCGAATCACTTCACACCGAGTTTCGTGATGAAGAGTTTGCTATTTTGAAATTACGTGAACAAATTGAGAAAGAGGCTCACGCAATGTCAGTACCAGAAATCCAAGCTGACCTCCATATATTATTTGATGAACAAGAAGAGTTCTTGCGCCAACTGCTGCAAACGCAGTCAATGGAAGATTTTAGAACAATCCAAGCGCATGCCAAAAAACTCACTTCTCGGTTTGCTACATTTATGAATCGGCTAAATGCTGATGACCGCGATACGGCAGAGGCATTGCGTATAGATATGAAGCGCAAAGAACAAACAGTTGCTAAGCTTGTCACAGCAAGAGAGGCGGCACAACGCACCGTGAATGATCTTCGTGTGAGCATTGAATCTGCAAAAGCAAAAGCCGAACTCTCCCATACTCAATTACAACGTCTGCAAGATGAGTTGGCAGAAATACAATCGAACATCGATGAATCCAATGCCTCTCGCGACGCAGATGGTAAAAGTTCGCAGACCGCTGCATATGCAGAAGAGCTCACGAAATTTGATGGGCAGATTGAAGTTGTAGAAAAAAAGCAAAATATAGCGCGTGCAGCAATTAATGATTTTAATAAAGAAGAAGAAGATAAAAAAACTCGCTTGGTTGATATTCAATCAGAGATGCGGACCATACAGCGCAAGCTGACTAATGCAACGCAGGATGCCAATACTGTTGAGGTGAATGTCGCACGACTCGAGACACGACAAGAAGATATGCAAGCAGAAATTGAGCGCGAAGTACCACATGAGTTACATGATGCAATTCGTCGATTTGCATCCGCAGCACAGATGAGCAGAAGCGCGCTAGAACAACAAATGATGAAATTACAAAAGCAATTAGAAGCCATTGGGAATGTAGATGACGAAACAGTAAAAGAATACGAGGAAACAAAAGAGCGATACGACTTTTTAGATGAACAAACAACAGATCTATCCAAGTCCATTGTGTCTTTGGAAAAAGTGATTGATGAGCTGGACGGAACAATTCATAAACAGTTCCAAGCGAATTTCAAAAAGATTAATGATGGGTTCCAGAAATACTTTGAAGTGTTGTTCGAAGGTGGTTCGGCAAAGTTGGAAATGCTCACTGCAATTCCTGAGCCAGAAACAGAGGACCTACCCATTGAGGGGGAAATAGTAGAGAATGATGAAGAAGTTTCTGGAGAAAGCTTACATGACGAAAAGGAACGCGAGCTGATTGGAAAGAAAAAGAAAAGACAAAAGGTGATTAGTGGAATTGATGTGATGGCTTCGCCTCCTGGTAAAAAAATCCGGAACATCACCGCGCTTTCTGGTGGAGAAAAATCGATGATCGCTATTGCGTTGCTCTGCTCTATTATCGCAAATAACCCATCACCGTTTGTGGTGTTAGATGAAGTCGAAGCTGCGCTTGATGAAGAGAACTCCGAGAAACTTGCTGCGATTTTGAAGGACCTCGCCAAGAAAACCGAGATTATTGTTATTACACATAACCGCGTGACCATGCGTGCCTCGGATGTTTTGTATGGTGTCACCATGGGCAAGGCCGGAAAATCACATATTTTGAGCGTAGAGCTCGATCAAGCAGAAGAGTTGGTTGAGGAGCCCTCAACTTGACGTTAAAAGAGTGTTTTGGTATGCTCTGTCTCGCACCATCGCACGTGCAACCATTCATTAAACACTTGTAAAGAACTATGTTAGTAATTCGTTTAGCACGAACAGGCCGACGCAACAAAGCAACTTTTCGCGTTGTGCTTCAAGAAAAATCACAGTCTCCAAAATCCAAACACATGGAAATTCTTGGTTCATACAATCCTCATTTAAAGGAGCGTGCGGATCAGATTCAGTTAAAAGAAGACCGCATCAAGTACTGGTTGAGTGAGGGTGCGCAGCCATCAAACACCATGCATAACATGCTGATTGAATTCGGAATTATCGAAGGAAAGAAACGACGCTCTGTACAACCTAAATTGAAAAAGGTTGAAGAGGGTGAAGCAGCAGCTGCTGCTGCACCTGCAGGAGGCGACAAGCCAGCCGAGGGTGAGAAACCTACTGATGATGCAAAACCTGAAGAGAAAGTAGAAGAGAAAAAAGAGGAAGTAAAGGAAGAGCCTAAAGAAGAAAAGAAAGAAGAGAAACCTGAAGAGAAGAAGGCTGAATAAACGAACCTCGCTATATAAAAAAGTCTGCGCGTGCAGACTTTTTTGATTCCTCTCCTTTGAATTTTCAGTTCACAATCACCTCATCAAACAATACCAGCTGTAAACGCTCCACCAACTCTCGTTGTTGTGTAGTGGTAATCTTTCCAAGATGTTTTATAAAACGCTTATTATCAATAGATCGAATTTGATCCACCAGGATATCTGATCGTTTCTCAAGGCCGGTTCCTTTTTTCTGCAAATGCACACGCAGAAAATTTATGTCTTTACGTACATTTGTGGTAATTGGACAAACCACTGTGCTTAACAATGCATGATTCAACATATTGGACTGCATTACAACAACCGGCCTCGTTTTTTCTGGTTCAGTACCGAACCGTGGTGTCAGATCTGCAAGATAAATGTGAAACTTTTTGATTGTCATTCGTTTATGGTATCTTCTAACTCTTCAAATTCATGAAGCACCTGTTGCGAATCTGATGTAATGGCTTTTGCCTCTTTATGTAGTTGCTGTTTCGCAAACTGCCTCCGGTTCCATTTATTGTAAAAATCAAGAGCTTCGTTGATGTAGCGATTACGAGGAATGTCTAACTCTGCGATAACTTCCTCGCTCTCCTCGAAAATTCTTGGTTGTACTTTAAGAGAAAGCATTTTTGACATAAATAGGGTGGTGATGATTAGTATATACTCATAGTATATACTCTTAATTCCCCTCTGTCAATAGTAAAAAAGACACCATGCGATGATTGAGAAAAAGGTTTGAATAACTTTAGTAATTCAAACCATCCGCTCGAGCGGGTGCACGGATCTCTTCGGAGAGCCCTGTACCCGACGCTTTTATGGTCACTTTCTCAATGAAAGTGCTAGTAAAAGCGTAATCACTATTGACAACAAGCCCATTTTTTGCTATTCTTAGTATACTTCGTTCTCAAAAAACAAAAATAAAAAAATAAAATATGGATCACCGGACTGAGCGTCTTATGGTTCGCGTATCTGCCCTATTTGTGGCAGTTGCCGCGCTTCTACTCGTTGCCTTATTTTCACCAATGGTAACGGGCTAACCCATCCTTGTTAAGGAGGGTTTTTCTATTAGTAATACATACATATATGAATGATTACTCAAGCTGGTTCTCACTCACCGCAGCTCTTGAACGCCTTGAACGGGACGTATCAGAGCGACTTATGTACGTTGAGCAGCAAATAGAGGAACGTAAAGAAGTGACTGCATCATCTCCAGTAGGAGAATGGTTATAACATCTATACTATAGCATCACATAAAAAGCGCCGAGAAGGCGCTTTTTTGAATCGTTGACAATTTCACACACAATTGGTATTCTGTTATCTACGCTGTTCCTTTGAGAGGACAGCGGGGCTAAGTAACTTTAACAATTTAAGACCTACAGCAATGGAACACGACCAAGAGTTTGTAGAGTATCTTGTCAAATCTATCGTTGACAATCCAGATGCCGTCTCCACAGTACGAACAGTGGATGAAATGGGTGTCTTGATCACTCTCAGTGTTGACCAGAACGATCTCGGACAAGTGATCGGACGACAAGGCCAAACAGCTAAAGCGATCCGAACATTACTACGCGTAGTTGGTGCAAAGAACCAAGCCCGCGTTAATCTCAAAATCGACGAGCCAGAAGGTTCACGACCTCCACGTGGTCCTCGCCCACAACGAGACGACAGACCTCTACGAGAAGAACGACCTACAGAAGCTCCAGCATCAGTTGCAACCCCAGCTCCAGTAGCTGACCCAGCTGATGCAACTTCAAGCGCAATCGATAATCTTGACCTCTAAAGTCAATCAACCAAAACCTCCCTTCGGGGAGGTTCTTTGATATGCTTGTCTGTATGGCAAATTCCGGTATAATGAGTGAGGATAAATACATAATTCTACATATACTATGAAAAAGACTATTGGCATCATTGTCGGAATCATCGTCGCTTTAGCCCTTATTTTTGGGTATCTTCTATGGAGCACAAACCCTACTCGCGCATTAAATGCATTTATTGCAGATATTGAGGCAGGTGAAGGCGTTACTGCAACAACAGATGAAGCAGGCGTAAAGACAGACGCAACTGGCGCATACAGCTATATCGGGCCAGATGTAAAGGATAGTAAAATGGAAAACATTGAGTTCTTCCTTGAAGACTGGCTGATTGCAGAAAAAATAGAAACTGCATTTGTCAGTGACGAAGCATGGCGTACAAAAGTAATTCTTGATGAAAACAAAGAACCTGAACTCAACAAGTATGGGTACGAAAAAAAGGAAATCATGCCAACGCCAAAATGGTGGGCGCATCACTATGAAGCATACGTCGATGTGAACTTTAGTGATACAGAAGATCTTGAAGAAGGTTTTGAAGACCCAGTGATTATTAAATTAAAGCGTCAAACTGATAATGCAACTAGCCGGTTTTCTCAATTGTTTCGACCATGGAAAGTTACCCAGATCAAATACCAGCCATTTGATGATGAAGATTATGAAGATATTGAGTTTGATGCAGAAGACTTGCTCGACTTAGACGAAATCGATTTAAGTGAAGATGAAGACGGTGAGTTCACTTTTGAACTTGATGAGAATGGAGAGGTTGTAGCTAGTGATGAGAAAGCTACGGATGAAGATGGCGACATTGACGAGGAAAGTGATGACACAGAAAATACTGATACTGTAGATGATGAGACCGTTGATGAAGGTACTGTTGATGACGAATCTATAGACGATGAAGAAATCATAGATGACACAACAGGGCTCTTTGAGTAAAAAGAATAACATTAATAGTTGACACACGCCTCACCCTGCACTATCCTGTGCGGGGTGATTTGTTTATACTATACATATGCGATTTGATGTGATTACAATTTTTCCAGAGATGTTTGATTCTGTCATGAATACTAGTATTCTTGGGCGTGCAATAGAAGCTGGTCATATTGAGGTACACTACGTCAATCCGCGCGATTTTACTGCGGATAAGCATAGAGAAGTTGATGACACTCCATATGGAGGTGGTCCTGGAATGGTTATGAAAGTAGAGCCTCTTCACAAAGCCATAGACTCCATTAAAAAGACTGAGAAGAGCCGGGTTATTTTAATGTCAGCTAAGGGTGAACGATTTACACAACAAAAAGCTGAGCAGTTACACGGCGACTACGACCACCTTATTTTTGTGTGTGGTCGTTACGAAGGAGTAGACGAGCGTGTGATGAAATATATTGATGAAGAAATTTCTATTGGCGACTACGTGCTTACTGGTGGCGAGTTGGGTGCAATGGTTGTTACAGATGCAGTGTCTCGTTTGATTCCAGGTGTTCTAGGAGATGCAGAATCAGCATCAGAAGAATCTCACTCCACTCCTGGCTATATTGAATACCCTCACTACACCAGGCCAGAAAAATACGATGGGCAATCTGTTCCAGATGTGTTGCTATCGGGACATCATGCAGAAATTGAAAAGTGGCGCCAAGAAAACTCAAAAGAATCTTGAGACCAGGACTTGTTCAATATGCATATGTATTGATTTGGTTTTTTTATTATGTTAATATGTAGGCCGGTTGGATTGATGGAAAGAGGAGGCGGGTAAGATCCGCTGGAATCCCAGTACATATGCGCGCCCCGCTGTTCCATCACACCAGCCTCCCTTTTCATGGTGAGAAGGCACATTCTCGGCAGGAAGAGTGAAAATCACTATAATTAGAGGAAAATGTGTGCATATCATGTGCATGGCTTATCTATAGCCATATGCTTGACACTGTATTCAAGTTCCTGTACTATTTATCGGCATTCAATTGCCATCGTAACATTTCAAATCTACACAAAAAACGGCTGAAACTGAGCGGTAAAACGCTTATCCCCCAGTTTTGGACGTTTTTTTGATCGCTTCGCGGGATTTCCACCGATCCTAATTTTCACGCGAGCATCAAAAGCGGCGAAAGCCAGACGTCTGACATGAATTTTGACAACTGAATACACGAATAGGATTTCAACAATTTCTTTACTTCCATACATCGGTATGGAAGCCCATCCCATTATCAATCTGGGAGATGCGTAGTAATACGTGTCACAGATTGCTCACTTCGGTGAACAATCTTTTATTGAGAGTTTGATCCTGGCTCAGGATGAAC
>CAZMTW010000001.1:6543-24330 GCA_964569285.1 uncultured Gammaproteobacteria bacterium | reverse complement strand
AAATAAGGGTCCACACATAAGCTCAATACAACTCAAATTCTATCAAGACAGTGTATTTTTTTATTATCTAATGTATTGTTACCGTATGGTACATATATCAGAACGCGGGGTAGCATCTACGGCTACTCCTGATAACTCAAAACGAGAAGGGACGCAGCACGAGGTAACAGATGCGTCTCTTCCTATAGATGAAGCAGCATATGAGCAATTAGAGATAAAGCGGTCTCAACAAGCTGAGAGTGAACAGGCAGATACTGAGCGAATTGCAGAAATTAGAAAACAGTTCACTGTAGATGAAGATCCATCTACAGTGCCGTTGGAATCAAGAGTTCCAAGAAACAACACAGAGTATGTAGAACGTGGCGGCAAACGAATATTAGTTGCATTCGTTTCAAAAGAGTTATTATATCCTTTGTTTGGGTCTGCGGATATTGGAGGGAACCAAGCTCGAGTACGTGAGGATTTATCGCCTCACATGAAACGGTTTGTGCGTGCGCATGAGATACATCATTGTGTAGATGAAAAGACTT
Organism: uncultured Gammaproteobacteria bacterium; assembly: GCA_964569285.1. GTDB lineage: Bacteria > Patescibacteriota > Patescibacteriia > UBA9570 > XYC2-FULL-38-9 > CAZMTW01. The sequence continues at coordinate 23,800 of CAZMTW010000001.1, read as the reverse complement.
GGGGAGGATGGCTTGGTCGAGAGTTGCGTGCAAATAGTGCTGGGGCTGCGGAGGATCCGATTGGTTTTTTGCAGGTCGTCCTGAAATCAGTGACAAGTATGGATAGAATAAAACTGATAATAGATCGCTTTCGAAAAAGCGCTTGATCATCCTTTATGGCCGTCTCAATTTAATTTTATTTGAGATCCCACGAATAACTTGGAGTAGTTTTTTGAATGTAAGTAAAAAGGTGAGAAGATTTGTCGTGCAGAGAAATAGACCAATGGCTATCAACGTACTCACAGCAGTAATATTACTCAAATATAATAAATAATGAATAATGGGAGTACTTGGATCTTCTCGTTGTTCTTCTGCAAACAGAGCATTCAAAAAAGTTGTTGGACCAAAGTATGCGGCAGCTAAAAATAATCCTCCGACAAGCATACCCAGAAGACCTTGAAAAGCGATAAAAGCGAGTATTCTCCGGTTTCTTTCTGATTCGGGAACCTCCACAAACTGCAATTTAAATTGTGCGGTAATAATATTTGCCATCATGCCAATGCGTTGTTTCATGCCTTGAACAAAACCATACTTCTTTTCTTTCGCTACTTGAGAGAGGCCTTTAATGATTTTGTACTGCAGTCCTTTCCCATAATATTTAGCATAAAAGTTTAGTCCAGCTTCTACCCTAAAACGATGCTTATAGTATGGAGGTAATTTTTTCCATAAACTCTTCCGCACAGTTCTTTCCCCACCAAGCAAAGGAACAAAAGCAATAATGCTATGCAAATAATATATTTTTCTGTTACGCATGCCGATAAACATATCTACATCACCGTCTACAACTGGACGAGTAATATCATCTATCATTTGGTGTGTGAGGCCTGAAACATCTGCATCTACAAAAAAAACAATGTCAGTCTTTGCGAGAGAGACGCCAATATCCATTGCATATCCTTTACCTTTGTTTGATGTGTGCTGTATATATTGAACAGGATACGATTGTATAATTTCTTCAGTGTCATCAGCTGAGCCATCATCAACAACAATAATGTCTGCAAAGCCCGAATATGTGCAGAGTGTATCTAAAACACGTCCGATTCTCGCAGCTTCATTAAAGGTCGGAACAATTGCTGTTATTTTTTTACGATCCTCTTCTCTATCCATACGGAAATGGTTCTATATAAAAGAATAATTACAACAAGCGCTACTAACGTATATTCAATATTATTAAAGATGTCCAGAACATTCGCAACTCCTTTTCCAGCTAACCAGCCAATGGATAGCATGACGATCAACCACAAGAAGGTTCCGATTGTATCAAATAGGATAAACTGCCACAGGTGAATTTTGCGAACAGATAAGTACATGATAGTGAGTACACGCGTACCATACAGGAATTTAATAAACAGAAGTGATAAAAATGGTCGCTGACCAGTGATGCGCTCAAGCGTGCGAAGAAATCGTTGATACTTTTTATTCTCTGTATCCCACCGTTTCGTTTTTTTGAATAGTGATTGCCCAAATAAAAACCATGCTGTGTCAGCCAACACAGTCCCAAAGAAAGAGAGCCAGAATACAGTAGTGAGAGACCATAAACCTTGACCTGCCAAAAATGCAGCAGTAATGATAACTGTTTCACCAAAAAAAAACGATCCAAAAAAGATAGCTGGGAACTGGTATGTAAGCAGTAATTGTGTGATAAAGTGATCCATTTCATGCAGAGTTCAATGGGTATAATCGCATGTATTGCAAGAACTGTACAGCGGTTTATCTATGCTATACTATCCCAATGACACAAGATATAAAATACCTTAACCCATTCGACATGCTCGAATCGGCTGGCGTTAGCCAGAGGCAATGGCGATGCCTCAAAAAAAAGCTATCGAAGAAATAAATAAAGCGTTAGAAGGAGGATGGGATATTAATACATTAGATCAGTACGGAGGTACAGCTCTTATTGACGCGTGTGATCGTGGTTTAGGGGAGATCGCTCTGTTCCTTTTAGAAAAAGGGATCGATCCAAAAGTGCACGAAACAACGTTTAACCGAACTGCGTTACACTATGCAGCCAGCAAGGGATTGATTGAAGTGGTGAAGGTGTTGGTGATGAAAGGGTTAGATGTGAATGAATCTGGGAAGAATGGATTTACGCCATTAATTCTTGCAGCTAACGAACAACGCAATGCGCATTTGTTCAACATGAAAGAGACAGACATGGCAACAGGTAAGGAGGTAAAGGATTCCAAGCGGGTGAAGGATGCAGACAAAGGATATCAGGATTATATTGATACAATTGAATTCTTGTTAGAAAACAAGGCAGACCCAAATGCGGCAACCAAAGAAAAGAGTCATACTTCTTTACATTACGCAGGAGAGACAAGAGCAACAGAAATTATAAAGCTACTATTTAAGTATGGAGCCAAGCCAAATCTAAAAGCAAAGGAGGCTGGAATTATTCCACTTCATTTTGCATGTCGTTTAGATGACGTCGAGGCAATAACCGTATTAGTAGAGAACGGGGAAGACGTAAACTTTCAAGACGAGTACGGGTTTACTCCGTTGCACGAAGCCGTTCTTGCTAACCAGGTGAATATCGTGAAGTATTTATTGGAAAAAGGAGCAGATCCAAAAATCGGTGTTACAAAAGGATTCTCTCCATACACGAATAAAGAAAATGCAATTGATATCGCGAAGGATAAAGGCTTCAAAGATATACTAAAATTGCTTGAAGCTTAGTACAGGGCGATTTTTTGTTCAACCTTAGTTAAGCGCTTGTCTAATGCAGTTGTTGTTGCTTTATCAGTTTTGCCATCGAGCCGATGGTAAACTTCTGCAAATCCTCTTTCCATTGATAGAGCAAGAGCATCAATAGCACATATGAGTTCTTCACGCGTATCGTCAATACGGCGTAGCACAGCATCAAATTTAGCATCAACACGATCAAAGCGTTTATCGACTTGCTCAAAGCGTTTATTAACTTCCTTAAAGCGTTTATCGACCACATCTGCTCGAAGTGCAAACTGTTTTTGAGTGACGGGTAATTGTTTTGTATTGTCTTTTTTCATAGGAGAGTAATTGTACCAGCAGGAAAATTGAGGGTCAATAACATACTGTCCCCAGACGGCGCACAACCGCCGATTCGCCTAGGCACGCTAAGTTTTTGATAGTAAAAAAATACGAGTCGTCCAGCCGAAGCCGGACTCCTCGTGATACTCATAGTGGATCGCAGACCGCGAACTCGATCGAGTGATCAGCCCCTGGCGCGACGGCCGTCTCCGTTGCTGCCGTGCCCGTCCTCGTCGGACGGTGCGGTCATGCGAGAAGTGCCGATGCCTCCTTCATCCAGGCGATCTTCGAGGTACTGGACACGATCCATGACCTCCGCGACCCTAGATTGACCCTCCTCGACGCCTTCGGCATGGGCATGCTCGGCATCCTCGATAAGGATCGTCAGTCGAGAGAAGATGATCACCAGGATGATGACCGCGCCGGGGTTGTTGAGCAGCGGAACGACAGCCTCGGGCAGGATCGTCTCCAGGTACAGCCAGACCTGAAGGCTTCCCCAGATCATGAAGCCGATCGTAGCGTCGATCAGGATGACCTGCCACGTGCGCCCGGATTCGTTGTAGACGCCGTCGACCATGAGGCCGAACAGGCAGCCGCCAGCGATCCCCAGCACCGGGTTGAAGAGCTGGTCCGGGTGTTCGGTCATGATGACCATCACGCCGGTGACGATTGCCAGGAAGCACATGCGCGCGAGGCGCATGGCGAGCTTGGGCACGCGGCCGGAAACGGGACTCGAGAGATTCATCAGCTTACCTCGTCTGCAGTGCGCGAAATGCGCGGTTCAACACGAACTAAAGCTCATTTAAACTACTGTTTTAAGCGGGTAATGTCAATAAAGCAGTAGTATTCAAAAAAAGCGCTATATATGGTATTCTAATAAGCGAAAAGAATTACTCAAAAATACAAATATGGCCAACAAAGATCTAACTGATTTTATTCAAAAGCAACGAGCAACAGGAATGGACGATGCTGAGATTCGTCGTGCACTCACTGACAATGGTTGGGTACCAACTGATGTTGATCAAGGGTTTACCGAACTGGCGCAAGGAACTTCTACAGACGCTGCTATGGCATTACCTCCTTTACCTGCAGTGGAGCCATTACAGTCCGCAGAAACTCAACCAATGCAATTGCCAGATGAACAACCTCTCACATTAGCAACTGCTACGGCAGTAGAACCGCACGGAGAACCAGAAGATATTTTTGCCGCTGTTTCGAGCACTCCTGATCAACAAATGAGCTCTCCAGCTACCATGCCAATAGATCCAGCTGCATTAGATATGGCCCCTGCTCAAATGGAGAACAACGCGCCAGGACAAGTTGAAACAATGCCAAGTGTCGCAGCTATTGATCCTCAACAAGTGTCTGGAGGTACGGCTGAACCAGGAGTAAAACCAATCATGAAAGACGGGATGGGTCTTGGTGCAAAGATCGGCGTTTTCGCAGCAATAATTGTTGTCATTGGAGGCTTGATTGCTGGAGGAGTATATGGATACTACCAGTTCTTCCAGTCACCTGATCGTATGTTACAACTTGCCATGGGTTCAATTGCAGATCTTGAAAGTTTTTCCTACTCAGCAAGTATGGGTACAGATACTGAAGCACTAGTTCTTCAAGGTCAAACAACAACTGTGATGGCTACTGAGGCTACAAAGTCGACTTCCAGTACGAGTGCAGATGGTGCTTCAATGGAAACGCGCAGTATTGGGGGCCATTCATATATGAAAATACATATGCCAGAAGGAGAGGTGCCTGCAGCCGCTGTAACCTCAATTGCTGATCAATGGATTTCCCTTGATCAAGCAGATGGTGACTTAAGTCGCCTTGGTCTAGTCGGCCCTTCTGTGACTTCTTCTGTCTATACCGCAGAAGAGGCAAAGCAGTTTATGGAAAGTCTGCGTAGCGCATCATTATTTAACATACAAAAACCAGTTGCGAAAGAGGAAATTGGTGGTGTCAAAACTCAAAAATATCCTGTGAGCCTTAATCAAGAAGGGGTGAAAGCCTGGTTGGCAACAGTACAGGCACTGTCCTCCGCAGAAGAGATGGCACCTTCGTTCACCGATATGGTAGGTGGGTCGACAGCAACAGGATACATATGGATTGGAACAGGAGATTACCAAATATATAAGATTGAAGGAGAGCTAACGAGCAGTGATGGAGAGAACAATGCTATATCAATAGTATTCAGCAATCATAATACGCCGTTCACTGTGGAGGTTCCTGCAGATGCAATAACCATGGAAGAATATGCTGGGATGATGATGCCCACATTAGAAGTACCAGTTATTCCAGGCACTACAGATATGGTAGTTGATGAAACTGTTGTTCCTGATGTTCTATTACCTACAGACGAAGATATGCCAGTTGTTGACCTCCCTGTCGACACTGACGGTGATACCATTTTAGACATTGATGAAGATCTTGTCGGTACAGACCCACTACTCGTTGATACGGATGATGACGGTTTAGACGATGCTGAAGAAGAGGTATATGGAACTGATCCTCTTGATCCAGACACCGATGGTGACACCTATCTTGATGGAGATGAGGTCGCAAGCGGGTATAATCCTCTTGGTGAAGGAGAACTTATAGTAAAATAAGACAATTTAAAAAGCCCTCAACATGTACAGAGGGCTTTTTTAATCCACTCGCATTAAGAACACAGTTTTCGTTGCTGGGATAGTGTGATCACCTTGTTCTAATTCAACGGTCACATAGTGCAGCGGGGTGTTGCTGCGTTTTGGGGCAGGGAGGTCGATGGATAACGTTCCCTTTTCTCCTGGTGCAACCTTTGCTTTTTTAAATGTTCCTACGACTGTACCGTCGAGAAGAAGGTGAACCGATGCATCCCATGTGGTTGTACCGGTGTTGGTGAATGTGAAATCCACCTCCTGAGATGTATTTCTCAATAATGCAACGGGCATGGTGCTCTGTGTTAGCTCTCCTTCATATGCACGTACAAAAGGAAGGGAAGCTGTATTGTTTGTTTTAAGCACCTTTGAATTACCGTGGAATAGTTTTGCTGTCAGTGCAACCGTTGTCGCCTTCTCCGGAGCTGCGATCAAAAAAGTGAAAGTAGCATCTTCGCCTGGGGCAACTACTTCTTCATTCATTTGAAACTGACCATATCCATTAGTCCATGACGCATGTGCAAGTGGAGAAAGACCTTTACCCTGTCCATTGTAGATTTTAAGATATGCCTTTGAGCGTTCCCATAGTTTGTCTCCTGTATTTGTATACGTGATAGTAACAAGATGCTCATCCTTTGCTTCGATGTTACTCCCATCCACAAACATCTCATCAAGAGTCATTGTAGTATATGTTCCTTTGTAGGGGACACGAGTGAGTGCTGTATATTTCTTTTTTGCCCTTTTTCGCACCACAGACAGGTTGTCATGTACGACATTGCCCGGGCAATACGTTGCATCCAAGTCTCTATGGCCAACAACACGCTTGGTTTCCTCCCCATGAAACTCTGTTTTTGATTTGGGATTAATATGGAGCTCTGCTGCGCGAGTACCAATAAGCAGTTCAAGTGATTTTTTCATTTCTGGAGTAATAATATAGTCGTCATAACACGCTCCTGGGGTATCTTCAAAACAGCCAAGTAATGCAATACCTATACTGCCTTCATTATAATTAATACCATTGTCACTATTGAATGTGTGCCCTCCAATAACCCCGCTACCACCAGCACGACCTTCATAAATATTGCCTTGCGGATCAATAAGGTAGTTATAACCAATGTCGCCCCAACCCATCACCGTTGCATGCCAAAAATAGATGGCACGAACAGTTGCAGAAGGATCTTCACCTCCATCGGTTCCAGCAGTATGATGAACAATGAAGACATCGACATCATCTAGGACAGATGGCCATCGTTCTTTCCCTTTTTTTGTAAAGCGCAAATCTTCATCTGCTCCCCATTCCTCACGCGTGATAATATGTGGGTTTGCCGCTGGAGTAGCCTCACTGGTATCAACTCCGACCTCTTCTTCTACTTCATCAGTTTCTGCCATCGTAAAAAAAGTGTTCAACGGACTAAAAGTCGAGTCAAGATAAATAATTTCCAAAGAGGTAATGACAGGACTGCTTCCATCTGCATTGCGAAGTAATCTGACGTGTAGTGAAAATGACGCCACATCTTTTACCATGACAGGTGTTGAAATATAGACGTCCTTGGGTAGAGGTTCTTTTGCATCTTCTCCAGTAGGAGTGAGCATGCGTTTAATTCCCTTGCCTTGTGAGTCCACAATATCTAGGGAGAGTTCGAGCGAATCTGGTTTGAGCTCAGAACCATTTAGACGTACACCAACTGCATTAACGTGCAAAGACGGGGTATATCGTTGTGTTTCATAGTCATAACTATTTTGTCCGACAGGAACACGTAACGTAGACGATGAGTTTGCAGTACCAAGAAAACCTCCTATTGAGCGTGCTGAAGGGAATGTGCTTACAGATATCGAGTCATTATCAATATGCAAAGAAGATGCATTTGTTTCAACAACAGCAACAAGACAAAATGCCGCAGTGGCTACGAGATAGGCACCGAGTTCAAAAAAACGCTTATGACGGCGTAACATTGATTTCATTCGATTGTAGTTTTGTTTTCTTTTTTGAAGTACTTATAGTATAGCGTAAAATGGCCTTTTTGTCGAGCCCCTATGAACACTTTTGGTGTTCACCCATTCTGAGAGAAGAGGATTGAGTAGAGCACGTTTCATAGTCAAGACCTTGGAAACATTTCTAACACTTCCGCTGGTGTTTTATGCCCAATACCAGCATGTAATCGTTCATTGTTGTAGTACATAAGATAGTCATTAATAGATCTATTCAGCCAGGGAATATTGTTTTTATACTTCTGTATCTCAGGAGCAAGTTCTTCTTGTATCGTCCTGTTAAACCGTTCCACGAGATCTGGGGAGCCAAGCATCGGGGCTTGGTGTCCGTATTCCTCTCGCAGGCGATCGGTCACTTCGCTGCCTTGATGGCCTCGCGAGCCTAGAAGAAGCTGAACCTCTGATCGTATGCAGTCCTACAGATTCGGCAAGGGTCGGAATTGAAGGAGTGAATATGGTGGAGGTATCGGTTTCACAATGTAAATCAAAAAGACGCGACACCCCTGGAGGAGGTAGTCGCGTCGCTTTTTTTAAAGTATTATTCGCCTGTGCTATCTGGGAAGTCCTTTCTCTTAATCGCTTTCATTTCCATGGTAGTACGGCCACTTTCTGAATTGCTATCCCTTCTTATTTTTCTATAGGCTTTAAACGCAGGGTTCCGTTCAATTGATTGTGCGATACCTGCTAGGTCAGCCTTATATTCGTCCATGTTTCTATTGAGCGAGTGAATATTTTCCAAGAGATGAGCCACGTCATCATTCTCGACCATTAGTACTGCTCTCATTGTTCCAACAAGCTGAGTGAATATAACAATACCCTTTTGTAGTACAGGCACTAAGGCCCGCATGTGCTCATTTGGATGCGCTTCCAATATTGGTAAAATATTTTCAGTTGCTCTATTCCTTTGAAACAAAAAATCTGAGTACTGTTGCAGTATGTCTTTATCATCTGAATTAAATGGATCATCTTTTAGTCGTGTTGCAGCAAGATAAGGCTCTTCTAAAGAGTTCATAACTCTGAAATCAAATACCGCAATGAGATTAAAATCTTCTTCAGATAAAGTAATCTCAGGCACTGGCGCTGCATCAGCTTTTGATACTCTAGGTTGGGTTGTTCCTGGTTCTGTCATGTAGTTGTGAAGTAATGGTAAGTAATCCGAGCCATATCCAGAAGAGGACAGCTACGTCATTTTTAAAATAGGGAACATCGACAAGTCCGTAGACAAGAGTAGCAACAACAACGCCTATAACTACAAAAGAGTATCCTGCTGAACATTTCCTAGCAACCCATGCTTGTCTAAAAAAGTGGATAACTGAGCCAATTATCCATAATAATCCTAGCAACCCCAGCTCAACCCAGAAGTTGAGGAATATATTATGAGGATACTGCAATAGCTCTACGTGCGATGGAAGTCGATAGATGTCATAGACAATAGGAAAAGCTCCGAGGCCTGCTCCAAAGACTGGTTGCTCCTTTAAGAGGTTCGAAGTCCCTTCCCACAACGCAAGACGCACATCACCTGATGTATCTTGGAACATTAGAATTTCTCGCGTTGAATCCATAGCAAATACGCCAACAAGAATTACAGCAGAAACAATAAGCGCGTGCTTCCACCACTTTGTGAATAGCAGTATAACAACAGATCCTGCCGCTACTGCTACCAGAGCACCTTCAACTCGAGCAACGATCAGTGCGAACAGCATCAGCATCATCATGCCGAGAGTCAGAAGTATATTACGGCGAGTAAAAAACTTTACATGCGCTAACACGCCGATGAATAATGTGAGGATTGGAGCAACATATAGTCCCACAGCATTTGGAAATCCATAGACGCTTGTTGCACGTCTATTTGGAAAATCATGCCATGGATCTGGAATACCAATTCCAGTGAGGTATTGTATGGCTGCAATTAATGATATGGCCGCAGCAGATAATCCAAGTGCCCACACGACAGTGCGAACATCTTTCTCAGTTTTAACCGTATTAATGAGCACCAAGTAAAAGAGGATCGGTTCAAGAATAAATGCTTTACAGATACCAAGGCCAGCTTCTAGGTCGGGAGTTATAAGTAGGTTGAATATTGAAGCAACAAGAAGGGGAGCGATCAACCAAAATGAGGGAGAGCGGAGCCACGAACGTTTTGTGAGGAGCTTTCTTATATTCTTTCGTTCTTGAGCAACAAACACAATAAACAATGTGAGAATGAGTGTCTCCAGCATAGTCATTGGAATATCAAAGAGATCAAACCGGATCAAATATGATGGTAGTAAGAATAAGACCGCGGCAACTGCGTATAAACGTTTGCGCTGAGCAAGCACAATGAGGCCGGCGGCCGCAAGTATGGACAACACAAGCATCATGACTGGTGATCTTTAAAGATGATGTTCTGGAGAGCAACCAGCAATCCCACAACAAACCAAATATGAACGATATAGAGGATAGAAAACGTATTGTATTGAACGAGTATACCCAAAAATCCAGCCAGGACTCCGACAGTGACCGCTTGAAGGTAAGGATCTTTGGCGATCATAATTGCTTTGATGGAACGAATAATAACAATAACAAATACAAGCGACATGGCAATCAGTCCCAAGATGCCGTTTTCTGCGAGTAGCTCTAAGTATTCATTGTTCACAATACTCCAACCGTGTTGTGGTACCACATAGGGATGCCAACTGGCATACGGACCAAAACTTCCAGGACCTATGCCGACCCATGGATGATCAAGCCATGCCTTGTACGCTATCTCATACATCTCAACGCGTTCAGAAAAAGATGCTCCTTCAAATAAATTACCAACATGTGACGCAAAGTTATTTGTCACTGCTTCAATGCCAACAGCTTTAAACAAAATAATAACACCTATGATAAGAGAGATGACTGCGTAACCAAAGTTACGCCACGTGACAAGCTTGAGTTGAAAGAAGTAGTAGATAATCAAAATGCCAGCTGAAACCGCGAATGCGATATATCCACCACGAGCAACAGTGAGCACCAAGTTGATAATACCTAAGCCAAAAAGTCCAACAGTAACAAGTGGATGTATTGATTTGGTTCGAGCAAAAAAGAATGAAAGCAAAATTGAAAGAGGGACAAGCAAATAATTAGCAAAATACAAAGGTTCAAGAGCTGTAGATTGCACTCGAGGAAATCCGAGAATATCTTTTGTATACAATTCACGCAGGCCAGTGAGTTCAGGAGGAAGGCCAATAAGATCGCCTGCAAATTGATACAAGCCAAAGAGTGTGACCAATAACATGGATGCAAAAAAGAAATTGAGCATTTGCTCCACGTGCTTTTTCTTTTTCACCATGAACGGAATGAATACTCCAAGCGCGAGCGTAAATAGTGTAAATGCGAGCACGGTGACGGAGCGTCCTAGGTTCGGTGCATTCAATAAACCAACGAGTGCAATAAGGATAAATGCTGCAAGTGGATATACAGTTGGGTTTTTTGGAATGCCGAATCGCTTGCGGCCAAGTCCAAGGAAGAAAAAGCTCACCATTGTCAGTAGGGCGGTAATTTGTGACGGTCGAATTGTTGTTCCTGCTATATCTGTGCTCCCGATCCGTTCAAAGGGGATGAAGAATGTGAGGAGTAAAATACCATGCCATGGATTTTGAAAGACAACAAGAGCAATGATGGCAGAACCAAGTCCTCCAAGTACATACAGAGGAGAAACGCGATAACTTAAAAAACCAAAAAGAACAATCAAACCTGCAAGAACAATCAACGAGAGCAACTTCTTCCAGCCTTGCATAGATGTGAATTGTTTCAGTACCGCGTTCATCCTATTTCATTACAGATTCAAATACATCCATTGTTTTGCGCGCAGTTGCCTTCCATGAAAATTGTTCAGCCCGTTTTACAGATTTGCGTTGCATTTCAATACGCATGACTTCATCAGTCAGGAGCAGGTCGAGTCGTGCACGAATAGAGGTGACATCATACGGATCGAATAGCACGCCTGCATCACCGACAACTTCAGTGAGAGAAGTATTTTGAGACACAGCGACCGGAGCGCCACATTGCATCGCTTCAAGGGGTGGCAATCCAAAACCTTCGTACAGGGATGGCATGACAAAAAATAAACAAGCATTATACAGTGCCACAAGCTGCTCGTCTGAAATATAATCCAACAAGATCACCGCATTTTGTAGATGGTATTTGCGAATAGTCTCAAAAATACCATGATAGTCCCATCCCTTTTTGCCGACTAGAACAAGTTTAATGTTTTGTCGTTGCGAAAATGCATATGCTTCCAATAAACGTTCAAAATTCTTTCGTGGTTCTAATGTGCCAACACTTAATATAAAGGGTACTTCAACTTTCATGTCACGAAGATGTTTGCCAATGGCTCCAGCATCTTCAACTAATCGGAACTGATCACTTACTGCTAATGGAACAACCGTTAATTTGGTTTCATCAATATTGAGATGTGTCATAATCTCCTGCTTGGTATATTCAGAAATACACAACAACCGTTCTGCTCTGTACATAGACTGCGGAAGTGTCTTTGTCCAATATCGTTTTGCAAGACCACTAAACTTATCTGGTTGTGCGACTCCGAAAATATCATGAGCTGTCATGACAATTGGTTTACGAAATCGTGGAGCCGAAAACGCAGGCACAAAGAGCATGTCCAGTTTCTGGGCCATCGCATTTACCGGTAGCCTCACCTGGTCCCATAACATCCGTGAAGGAGTGCGTAGATTTTTACGCACCTTATTGATGCGTATCATCTTATGTTCCGTATCCAAATCATCCAGTGCTTGGACAACATTTTCTACATAAAATCCAAGACCACTTTTTTGTCCTGCTGTTGCTGCCATGTCTACACCTATTCGCATAACTATGATTTAAGAGAAAGTAATTCTTTCATTTCTTTTTTTGTAACTGCTTTGAGTACGATCATAACCAATATGTATGAGATAATTGCTACAGGAACGTCTATAGCCAAATGCATAGCAGAGAAAGTGGTAAACGACTCAAATCGCAATCCAAAAAAATCATCACCAGTCAGTTGAAACGATAGTACTCCAACAATCATAAGGCCGAAGAACATGCCAAATGATCCGATAATAGCCTTCCATACCATGTTGTACTTCAGTTTAATTTTTGAGGTGTGCAACGTAATCCACATCGCAATAATCATTACCGCAATTTCAGAATATGTGGTGACCCATGCTGCACCAATCATGGAGAACCGAGGGATAACGACGAGGTATGCCAAAAAAGAGGTGACTGCAACAAATCCGTAACCCCAGATCATTGATTTTTGTTTATTAAGGGAGACAACTAAATATCCAAACAGCGTTCCTAAGAAAATTGCAGCAGTTGGAATAATCAAAATATTCAATACTACAACGGAGTTTTTAAATGCGTCACCTGCAAGTACCTGCATAATAAACGGAGCAACCATCCACGTTCCAACAATGAGTGGAATGGCAATAATAACCATTGCATCAAAAGATTTCTGCAATGTTCGTTTAAAACGCTCTGTATCTTTATCATGCCACGCCTTGGTCATGACCGGTAATGCGAGACCAGCAAACATAGCAGGGAACGTGACCATTACTTCTAATATCTTATACGGTGCTCCATACCAACCAACAACTTGATCATTCTCAAAAAATGTAAGGAGGACCGTATCTCCTTTGAAGTACAGCAGAACAAGTCCAATAGAAAGAGCGATGGGCCACGCTTCTCGGAACACCTCTTTGACGTGTTGTGTATTGAGATGGAAGCCAAGTTTGATATATTTTCTAGATGCAATGAATTGAGTGAAGAAATTTGCTCCACTGGATACGACTAACGTCAACATAATAGGAATTAATCCCCACCCACTAAAGACAACGACAATAGTAGTCACCAATAAAACGCTTTTGCCAATCAGCTCTCCAACTGCAATCCAGTCCGTCCGTAAAAACTTTTGGAAAATAGCCGACAACAGCTGATTCATCGAAATAAAGAAGAAGAACAGTGTTGTCAGAAGAATACCCCACAGCACTTCTCCGCCGTACAGCGGATGAGAAAGGCTAATAATCCATGCTATAAGAGGAGCGCTGCCAAGGAATACAACTGCCGACAGTACGCGTAACGTAAAGATGGTGTTGACCAACTTAGAACGTGTTCCTTGTTCAACCGTCGAGATTTTCTTGAGCAAAACGATATATAGTCCAAAGTCCGCAACCGTTCCAAAGATTTGTAAGAAGGAGACAATCGTTGTGTAGCGACCAAAACCAGAGTCACCTAAGTGTCGCAATACAAAACCAGCAGCGATCAAGGAGAGGACCGTGCCGATCATTTTTCCACCAACTTGAATGGCGGTATTTTGTGCTATTTTTCTACTTAAAGACATATAAAATCAGGCAGAGCATACCATTTTGGGGGCTCTAGGTCAACGCCTATTGTTGACATTTGGGCTAATTTCTGCTAAAATATCATTAGTAATCATAGTCGTATGAAGTTTCTGCATTCTCATCACAATATTTTTATACTTACCGCAAGTATTCTTGTTGCCATTATTGGCATTTTTCTTTATTTGAATGTTGCACATGCAGATGAGGTCGAACCAAAAAGGCCAAAGAATCCTATGATGCGTGTACTCCTAGGTGATGCACTCGCACCAACTACGTTTACATCTAATGGAGATTTTGTAGTTGAGAATGAAGATGGAAATATATTCTTTACTATCCCTAAAAATGGATTGGTGAATATACAGTACGCAGATGGCTTGTATTCAACTGCTTACAATGGAGTGATTAAAACTGCGAAGAAGCCATTACGAGTTACACCGGTGAAATATCGTAAAAAAATCACAGTTACCAATTTTGAAAACAGACCAGAGTGGGACCTCAGCCTGAATGACAATGAATTCTTTGGTAGTGTTGAAGTGGTATATTCGGATAATTCTCAAAAAGCATTACTCGTGAATGAACTGGGTATAGAAAAATATGTCAGAGGAATAGCAGAGGCAAGCAACACAAACGAGCCTGAGTATCTCAAGGCTCTCCTGACTGCTGCGCGCACATATTCACTCTTTCATATTACACATCCAACAAAACATGCACTTGAGCCATATATTGTTGATGCAACACCAAATGACCAAGTGTACAAAGGAGCAGGGTTCTCGCGTCGTGCACCAAATATTCGTGCAGCACAAAAAGCAACCGCGGGAGAAATTATTACGTACGATGGTGTAGGAATAATTGCACCATACTTTTCTCAGACAGATGGACGAACACGCTCATGGGATGAAATATGGGGAGGAGAACAACCGTGGTCACAATCTGTTGACGATCCTTGTTGCACTGGCAAGACGCTCCAAGGACACGGAGTAGGAATGAGTGCAGCTGGAGCACGATACTTTGCCTCGGAAGAAGGATGGGAATATAAAAAAATCCTGAAGTATTATTATTCAGGAGTTGAAATAGAAACTAGCTACTAATTATATGAGTGAACGAAGAGTAGGGAGAGGATTTTGGTCAAGAAAAGGCACACCTGAGGATACTGTTGATATGAAAACAGTACTTCAAGGAGAGCGAACGAATAATTCCGACAAGACAAGAGAAGAGGGGCTAGAATCTGAGCCGGTGATTGATTTACTCCGAGAGCGAATGGAAGCATATGCAGAGCCTGCGGAATGGCCAGAAGATGAGGTGTTTTCACTGACTGAAGCAGAGGAGATTATTGGCAAGCCCATTCGTGTGAAAGGAACATTTCAAAGACCACAGGAAATGTTGCTTACACGTGCACATTCAGGAAATGAAGGTGGTTCTAATGATACCATTGCAACATTTTTAGGATATGACTACCATCCATTATACACAGATAGCTTCACAATGGGAGGGCAGAGTAAGTTGCTGACTATTGCGCAACGGCAGAGGGGCGAAGGTGATCCAGATACCACATTCATGACGGATAAGCATGGCCATTGGGTACAGAAACCCCATGAACAGATTGTGATTAAGACTATTGAACTGAATCGACACCACAGGACGCAAAGAGCCCTTGCCTTGAGAGAGATTGTAGCACTGTCAAAAAAAGGTGCGCTTCTTGATGCAAAACACGTTATTCAAGAAGATGGTACGGAAACATACATTCTTGCCTTGGAACAAATTCCAGGAAAGGATTTACGGCACTTATATATTGAAACAGGTCCAGAAACTGGGGAGATCATGGTGTCGCCAGATGAAATGATTGGTTTAATGAAGGCTTCGGTGGATGTTGTTCGAGAACTAAAGAAAACCGAGGAGTCATTTGGGATACGTCATCGAGATATTAAACCAGCAAACATTATTTATAACCGGGAAGGCAAATCAGGGCTTTGTGATTGGGGGTTAGTGGAGTTCAATGAACAAATGCAAGAAAGAGATGATCTGCCCGACATTGATCAAATGGCAATAGAAGAAATTGAGAGATCGGGGTACATAGCAGGTACGCCAGATTATATTTCTCCATATGTTTATGATGGACGCGATGACCCTAATGTTGATGGTTGTGGATTGGGCTTGGCCATGCTGAAGACATTGAGAGTTGCGAAAAGTCATCAGCGTCAACAAACAATGGCTGAAAATTCGACAGCAGCACAAAATGGAACAAGAATGGATATTCCTAAATTAACAGAAGAGAACTATAAACGAGAGTTATTGTACTGGTCTAAGAGCCCTGCCGATCAGTTATACGTATACATCATGTCGAGGTTGGGACAACCAAGGGCAAATCTAGAAGAGTATGATCCAAGGCCGTTTGAAGGTGGTTATGATGAAGTCATTTCACTTTTACTTAAAGCAAAACAAATGAAGGAAGAGGAGGTGGCACGTATGAGTGAAGATGAAAGGAGCAGAAGGCCAGTGAAGGAGAGAAGACAAAGAACAACACCCGGAGCCACATTGCCAGTGGCACCTATAGGGGATCAAACTTTAGAACTGCCAAGACGATTGCCCCCGGAAAGATCCGAAGTAAAGAGTAGGTTACAACCCAAAGCATTACTCGGTCTTGGAGATGATGATTTTGGGTTAGGCGCAGAAGAACCAACAGTCCGAGTCGATACAAAGATCGGTGACGATGACAACAAGTCAAAGGGTCCGGAGCCTACTGAATAAACATTGAGTCACCAAAACTATAAAAACGATATTTGCGATCAACCGCCTCTTTGTAGGCGGTTTTGATTAATTCTGTTCCCGCGCGAGCGGACACCAGCATGAGTAATGTTGATTTTGGTAAATGAAAATTTGTAATCATGGCATCAACACACTTGAATGCATAACCAGGTGCAATAAATATATCAGTCCATTTCTGCCCAGCTTCTAGCACTGTTCCATTCATAAAAGATTCTAATGTACGCACAGATGTAGTGCCAACAGCAATCACTCGTCGACCTCCAGACTTTGCAGCGTTAACGGCAGTAGCGGTCTCTGGTGAAACGATTGCAAACTCGGAATGCATTTTATGATTTTCTGTATCATCAACCTTAACAGGTGAGAAGGTCCCCATGCCCACATGCAGTGTCACTGTTGTAGTCTCAACACCCATCTCTTGAATCTCCTCTAATAATCGATCAGTAAAATGAAAGCCTGCAGTGG
>CAZMTW010000001.1:0-6533 GCA_964569285.1 uncultured Gammaproteobacteria bacterium | reverse complement strand
AGCTGCCGAGCCCTCGTGCTCTGCATACACGGTTTGGTATACATCACGCAATTCATCCTCATTCAAACCTGACTCATCTATATATGGAGGAATCGGAGTGTGTCCCTGCGTCGTCAGTACCGCGCGAAATGCATCACCAAGTTCATTAAACTGTACCCACAACGTATTGTCTGAGGCTTCTTCAATAATACGTCCCTTGAGATCATCTTCAAACTCAACCGCAAGTCCAGCACGAATGCGTTTACCACCTACCATCGCCTCCCATCGCTCTTCAACACCTTCACCATCTTTACGCAATAACAAAAATTCAATCTTTCCTCCGCTGCCAGCTTTATGACCCAGTAGACGTCCAGGAAATACCTTGGAATCATTAAACACTAGTAGATCGCCCTTATGCAGAAATGTTGGTAGTTCAAAAAATTGACGATGCTGGATCGTCGACTGATCAGAATCAAGAACCATTAAACGCGACTGGTCACGTTCTCCTTCAACAGGCTTTTGCGCAATAAGCTCACGTGGTAATTCAAAATCAAAATCGCTTGTCTTCATGACTTCTAGATCTGAGGAGCTGGAGGAGTGTCGCCAAAAGATCCATCAGCATGATGACGAGGAGGAATATGTCTGGTTGTCATTGGATTTGATGGAGGAGGAGTATACGGCATAGGTTGAGGAGAAGGTGTTCCAAGTGGCTGCTTCATTTCTTGTCGGTAGGCCTCGCTTTGTCGAATCTGTTTCATCTCATCTTGTTGTATTGCACGTTCATGCGCTTGTAATATCACCTTTGCTACTTCAGATGGATGAGGAACCTGTTCAAAGACAAATCGTGCTTGTTCACCAGCGGTCTGAATATGCACTTGCCCATAATCCAGAAATGTTTGTACCTTTCCTTTAATTTCGGATGTAACATCTTGAATGCGCAATATAGTCAATTCAGAAACCACGCGGTTAAACAATCCGGACTGTTCAATAGAAACAACACGTTGATCTGTTACCACCCAAATATCCAGATGGTAATCAACAAAATCATGAAAAAATGCCAAGAAAGAAAAGAGATAGTATAAACTGAGTACCATAACAAGTAACACATACAATGGTGTTTCGGGTACGATAGCAAAGTTCGTATAGAAATACAGAATAAGAAGGACAGTAGGTGGGAGGATCAGAGAAAGGACGAGTTGAATCACATCACGTGCGAGTACGGTCCAATGTCGGCGGAGTAATAACACAACGTGTTCATTTGGACGCTGTGTAGGAAAATGAAGCGGCTTATGTTCTGACAATGAGCCGGTTGGAGTGATGAGTGCTGATGTTGTATCTTGGGTCATAATTCAAATCCACCGCTATTGATTTTTGTTCCTTCTAAAATTCCAGAAGGAAGACTAAATAATTCGAACGTATCAAGCCATGGTGTACCAGAAAGTAATATAAACGTCACAACAATAACGGCTATAGAAAATAGGATGAAGATGGTGCCATTAAGTTTTCCTGTAAAATCAAACAGCCCGAATTTAATAAGATGGTAGAGGTTGAAGAACATCCACATCAAGAATACTCCAACACCGACAAGATAGAGAATGAGTAGAATGTAATATGGTACTGACATTATTGTAATAGTGAATGTTGTCGATGAGCAGGAATTTCTCTACCAAGATGTGCATACGCATTAGGGGTAATAACACGACCACGAGGTGTTCGTTCTAAAAAACCCAACTGAATCAGAAATGGTTCATACACATCTTCAATTGTTTCACGTTCTTCTGCTGTCGCAGCAGCAATAGTATGTAATCCGACCGGCCCACCATTGAATTTTTCAATAATCACGACAAGCATGTCGCGGTCTGCTGGATGAAGGCCTAGCTCATCAACATCAAGTAGTTGTAATGCGTCGAGTGTGACTTGGTGTGTGATAGTAGAGTCATGATGCACTTGAGCATAGTCACGAACTCGTTTTAATAAACGGTTTGCAACACGTGGAGTACGTCGAGCACGTTTTGCTATTTCCTGTGCGGATGCTTCATCAATTTCAACAGCTAAGATTTTTGCAGCACGCAAGACGATTTGCGTGATTTCGTCGACCTCATAGAAATTCAGTTTGAGCTGCACACCAAACCGGTCTCGCAATGGAGCAGCAAGAAGACTCATGCGCGTGGTTGCACCAATGATAGTGAACTTTGGGAGGTCAAGACGCAGTGTCCGAGCAGAAGGGCCTTTTCCTACAACAACATCCAGAACAAAATCTTCCATTACCGGATACAGAATTTCTTCTACGGATTTATGGAGACGATGGATTTCATCAATAAACAATACATCGCCTTCTTCTAGGTTTGTCAGGATAGCAGCCAAATCACCTGTACGTTCGATTGCAGGGCCAGAGGTCACTCGTATGTTGGCGTTCATCTCTTTTGCAATAATATGTGCCAATGTTGTTTTTCCTAGACCAGGACATCCATGAAGTAATACATGATCAACCGGTTCCTCACGTTGTCGCGCCGCTTCTAACAACACATGCAGATTCTTCTTAATCTGCTCCTGACCAATATATTCTTCAAGCTTACTTGGACGTAAAGTAAGATCGAGGGTTTTATCCTCGTCTTTTTTTAGCGGATTCGTAACAAATTCAACACTCATAGTACACGAAATATACCAAAAAAGCGTAAAAAATACAACCTAAAGAAGAGAGATATGCGGAAAAGGAGACAGCCTCAATCGTAGGTGCATGTCACCCGCGGGCGAGGCTGTCTTTTTTTATCCACTTCTTGACGCCGTACTAGTTTTCTTGTAGTATAGTCCGGCACGTTTCAGTTTGATTCACTACGAACCCGTCGTTGGAGGAAATGACGCGGTTTTTTTGTGGCCATCTCAAGGTGGTTGCGGAGGTTCTGTGGAGAGCGCAAGCGAAATTGTGACGCAGCTGCAGGCTGGGAACAGCATGCAGCGTCAGCGTCTTCAGGCGATTCTGGAGGAACTCAGTTCCGCCCTCGTGGTACTGAAGGACAAAGCAGGACGAGGAGCGTACATGTCGTGCTTCGTAGCGCACGGCAAGCTGGTGACGGCAAACGTCTACATCGAGGAGCTGATCCGTGGTGGCTGGAGCCTGCAGGTGCTCACGGACATTCGCGAGGGAATGCGGATCCTGGATACCGGGACCAACCTCTCAGACGTCGAGTCCGCCGAGCAGAAGCTGAGGCCAGCTCGCGAGCTGATCAGTAGTGCCTTCGGAAGTGCGTCAACTCCGACAGTGGCAACGCCAAAGCCAGCGAGCCAGCAACCTGTTCCAGGAGCAAACTGGGCCCGAGGGTGGCTGGAGGCCAGGGGATAGTCCTGGCAGATGACCATCGTGCAGTGTCCCGGGAGAACACAGTGATCTTCCGGGCACGCAGCTTTTTTACGAATATTCTACATCAAAAAAGGGAGTTATTTGGCTCTTTTTTGCTAATATTAGCACTTCTCCCCACTCTGGCCATTGACAAAACCCACTCCCCATGCTATTCTCTTTGGTCATTGTCGTAGCCCATATAGGGCAGAGACATGGCATTGCACTTGTTTGGCCCGCAATAATCAGCAGGCACGACAAGCATGGGAAGGTGAATTTAGGAATATTCAGGCTCCGGCTCGAGTACTCCCAACTTACATTCTCTTGCCTGCTGGTTATTTTGGGGCAAATTGTAAAAATACCTGGGCTTCGGCTCTGGTCTTTTTCTTTTTCTCATTTTTTGTGGTATCGGGTTCTGAATCATCTACTGGGTCTTCCACGATTGGATCAGGCTCCGGTGCAACTTCTTGTTCATTAGCCGCATTAGGATCTACACCAACCAAGCAGACCGCTTGCCACGGCTTGTATACAGAATGAAAGTTTTCTTCATGTGCAGTGCCGTCAGCGTAGTCAACCGTGTATGTAAAATCTGCAGTGACACCTCTGTGGGCTGATTCAGTACATTTACGTTGCCCAGGTGCAAGCGTATCGGTTTCTACTTCTTTGAGAGGAGGAGGGCTCACCCAGTTTGATACAACAGGCTCACTAAAAGAAGCTTGTCGTCCATCACTTTGCCCCCAGTAATCAAAATACAAATCATTACCATCTCGCCTGGTCTGTAAAAGAATATATCCAGGTGTATCATTCACAAACACCAAGTCGGGACTTGCATCATAGATAGTCGCATCAGTGCCAGGGAGTCCATTACGATCATCAGAATAGTACGAAACCGCATAGGAGTGATTTCTTCTTTCTATAATGTCGAGGCCAGCTCCCATAGCACCACGAAAGGTTGTGGTTCCAATCTGACAAAGACCTCCTCCTATTTCTGGCACAGTCTCATTCCCTTTAATAACAAGTTCAGCCACATAACCATTATCAAGTGTGAATGGTTTTAATGTTGTGACGAGAGAAAACTCTTCTTCAGGTGCAATCAAGACACCGTTCAGCAGCTCGATCCCGCGGTCGATATTTCCACGGCGGTTCACTGGACTACCTGACATATTTGAATGGCCAGTACCAAGTAGATCCTTGATTCCAAGTTCTCCAATATTTTCTGGCGTATGTTTTGATGGTTCGGTGACAATAGTGAGGGGAACGGCTTGATCTGGTCCGCTGGCCTTATCTCTGTAATTATCGTTAAGCCATATAGCAATATCAGAAGCAGTTTGTACATAATTGATGGTTCGACCTTCAATCGCTTCAGTTAGAGGAGTGAACCCAATTGCTGCTCCTCCTGCATCTTTTTCAATTTTCCATCGTGCCTCGGTTGCTTCAACAATGACTTCGTCACCAATGTCAGTGATAGACTCTTCTAATTGTTCTGGACTCACTGTCAATACGCCGTCCTCAAACGATAGCCATTCCCCAACACGTGATCGATCCATCTCCCATTCTTCTTCTTCTTCTTCCCATGACAGCGTGATTGGTGCTACATCAAGATATCCATTTACTTGGTCGATATTGGATTGAATGTCTTCGACGCTAATGGTTGGATAGTCTGGCTGAAGCGAAATACGTAAAGGAGTTGTGTCTAGTGAGCGGATCCGCTGTTCGAGTTCATCAACAATAGCGTCAATATCAAATGCACTACCAATTGATTCATGCACGGTTTCTGGCTCACCAGATGTATTTATAAATAGAGTAGCATTCACTGCTGGGTCCTCGAACACAGCAAAGTGATCATTGAGCGCATCAACAATGCGTTCTCGTTCAAATCGATAATCAATCGGCATTTCGCGACCATACAGACGTGCTGCAACTTGGTCTTTTATATTCGTAATAAAGGCTGCATCTCGTCCAACGCCGTATGCAGCATTAAGAGCACGTTGAAAGTCTACATCAAATAATTCAAGCTCGTTACTTGAGGCATCTGCAGGAGGAAGCACAGACGGTAATGAGATTGAGGGTTGTGCTTCTTCAATTGCAGAGACGTCCCCAGTAAATTCAATGGACACACCTTCAATTTGTAACAAAGCCGCTGGTTCTTCTAGTGCATCAATTGCATCGATATATGTCATACCTGACAGATCAAAACCTGCAACATGAACACCAGGATAAAATGTATTTTGGTATTTGTTGAGATAGCGTGCATACACACCAAGCCCAGCAACGACAAGAATAAGAAGCGATACAGCGAACGCAATACTGATAATCGCAATGGTATGTTTTATGGAAGATGCTTTCTTTGCCATGTCAAAAACAAATGAGAACTGAAAAACGTATAATTTCCATGCAGTTTACTTCGAAATGTCGATAACGTCGATGCGTGAATTGTGTGAGCGCTGTGATTTAGGAAGACGCACCAATAATACTCCATGATCCAATTTTGCTTCTACTTTGTCATGCTGAATATCGACCGGTAAAATAATTGAACGAGAAAAACCACCCCAGTAGCATTCGCGAATAAAATAATCGTCATTTTGGATATCATCGAATGGATGTCGGCGCATTCCTTTGATCGTGATCATGTCGCCATTCATATCAATGTCGATATCCTCAGCTTTTACTCCAGCAACTGTAGATGTGATGATAATATGTTCATCCGTTTGGAAGACATCAACTGCAAGTTGACCTGCATAGGATTCTTCTTCCTTGAGCCAGTTTTCATCAATGTCTTCATTGCCGAATGATGATGAAATCGATACCGCTGGTCCTTGAGCTGAGGCTTGCAACATGGTGATGCTCTCTCCTCGATCATCACCAAATGCTTTATTAAAAAAATCCTCAGTGTATTGGATCTCTTCCAACGAAAGTTCTTTTATTTTTTTAGAGAATGTATCTGATCCCATATCTTAGGAAATTATAAGATGTTTTCTCGTTATGTGCAAGTGATGCACTTCGTTGTGAGAACAGTTCTCTGCAAAAAAGACAATAAAATGCGCTGGCCTTGACTAGAGTGAGTGATATCCCTATAATACGTCTGTTCTGCGGAAATTTGCAGAAACATATGCCCACATCGTCTAATGGTTAGGACACCAGGTTTTCATCCTGGCAATCGGGGTTCGATTCCCCGTGTGGGTGCAATAAACAAAGAATGGTCCTTGTGGCCATTTTTTGT